>NZ_JBEXWC010000010.1:0-257954 GCF_040629635.1 Streptomyces sp. NPDC005898
GCTCCGCGGGAACACTGTGGGACGCTGCGCGTCCCACCTCAACCTGATTGCTGCGCAATCGGGTTGAGGCTCCGTTCGCTGCGCTCCCGGAGCTCGCGGGACTTCATCCCGCGGCCCGCCTTCCGCTGCGCTCCAGGCGGCTATGCCCGGGTCCGCTGCGCTCCCCCGGCACGGACCTTCCGGCTACGCCTCCAGTCCCTGGCCCGCTGATGCGGGCCAGGGCTAGCCATAGGGAGGTGCGGTCAAGCGGTCGCCCGCCGGGGTGCGGAATGATGCGCCGGCTTGCGCCCAGAGGCCGCCTGGAGACGGTGCAGCCACACAGAAGTAGCAGCGAGCAGGCCAGTGAAAACCACCAGGAAGAGCAGCGAGACCCACATCTGACGGCTCCCGGGATGAGTCCAACCCGTCCACAAAGCGGTAGCCGCCCACAACAGGACACCTCCCGAATAGAAGAGGCGAGTCCGGCGCAGCTGGCGTACGGCCCGCAGGGACATGAGGTATTCCATCTTCGGTGCCATACCAACCCCCTACCCCCAACCACACCCCCCACCCCAACAGAAAGACAAGAGGGATGACCGAGTCTTGAAGAACCGACAGGGAGCAGCAGGTACCCGGCGAAGCTGGAAGTGAGCTGCACTAGCGTGCTTCATTCTCGTAGGGGAGATAGACTCTGGACTCAGAGTTCACCACCTGAGAATCGACTGCAAGACTATGGGTTTCCATTCATCGACCGGACGGCATCCAGGAGAAGGCTCAAACAATGCCGACCACAAGCCACACTGACCCGCGCGAGGCAGCCCAGCGAGAAGCCACTGATGCGGTCGTGGGCGCCCTGGAGTTGCCCGCACGATCACTTGTACCGGAACGAGGACTGCGGACACAAGTGATCATGGCGACCGGGTCCGGGAAGACCCGGGTGGCGGTCCGCAGCGCGGGCTCAGGGTCTGCACCGCGTGCGCAGTGCGGCCAAGGCGGCGGTTCGGATGTGCTCATGGTGCAGCGGCTCCACGGGTCAGGGTGCCCGTATGGACGCCCTGCGGACGGGAACGGTTCAGGCTCGACGGTGACAGGCAGCGTTGGGGGAGGGAAGCCCGAGGTCATCGGACCCGAAGTGCGGGAGCGCTTTCGCATATGCCCTGACGGGTAAAGGGGTCGAACCCTAGCCTTTCTCCATGCCGGTGACACCTGATGAGCAAGCCCTTCTGAGGGCCCTGCTGCGGCACTTCGAAAGGGTGCCTTCGCTTGGCGAGCGAACCAGCACAAACTGGAGCGGATGGCATGTGCAACCGCGTAGTCCGCTGGCTGGCGACGACAAGCAGACGGATCCGTACCAGCTCTCGCACAGCGCCCACCTGGCCCTCGTCGTTGCCGTCGACCATCTTCAGGCCCTGGTGACCCTGGTGAAGGGCCCTGGGAGTGGCCGCGTGAGGGAACTGACGATCCATACTCATGCCCCCTTCGCCCTCTTGCGTGCTGCCTTGGAGAACACAGCCAGAGCTGTATGGCTCCTCGGCGCCCCTCGCCGTAGCGAGAGGGTCTGGCGCCGGTTGGTGATGCAGCTCGCCGATACGAAGAGCAACGAAGCCAAAGGTGAACTGATGGGAGCGCCATTGGACGGCGAGCCAACGCGGCAGCGAATCCTGCTGCTTCTAGGCGCCGCAGGGTTCCCCGAAGACCAGCTGTCGAAGGGCAAGCTGAGACTGCCCGGCTACGGAGCCATCGTCAACGACGCCGGCTCACGCACTTCGCTCGGCGGCGAACAGGCCGAGCTCTACTGGAGTGCGTGCAGCTCCCTCGCACACGGGGACCTGTCCGGCACGCTCGCCGTCCTGGACCGAGTGGTCACAGCCACCGATGGGCAGGTTGGCTGGGTCAGGCTCACCGGGTCCGTCCAAGCCCTGCTCGTCATCACCCGGTTCACGCTCGACATGGTGGATCACGCCTTCGATCTCTACCGCCGACGAGCCACGGCCCCTTACTGAAGGACATCCGAGGCGACCATCGAGATCGAGGATCTTCTCAAGCGGTGGTACGCCCATCTAGTGCGCACCGAGCCCATCCGGTGCGCACCACCGTCCGTCCGGTGGGCCTCCACTCGGTAGGCGGTGCGCACCGGTGCGGCCGGCGCGCGGGAGTGGTGCGCACCGACGACGCGGTGCGGTGGAGTGGGCCTGGGTGGAGTGGGCCCGGGTGAAGGCGGTGCGTTTCTCCTTGACCTGAGCCGAGGTCAAGGAGAAACGCACCGGGTGGATGCGCGGCCCCACTCCCGTCGATGGCTTCCGCTCCCACCCGGTGGGCTCCACTCGGTGAAGTGGATGACGAGCACGGTGGCGTCCACTCCCGGATGATGGACTCCACTCAGTGGAGTGGAGCCGGGCAGCGTCGGTGCGCACCACCACACCGGGTGCGCACCATCGGGTCCACTCAGTGGCCGGCCTCCCGGCCGCGGTGCGGTCCCGGATCCTGCGGGTGGTGCGCCTGCTGATCGTCCCGGCGCACCGGGTGCGGCGTCTCGGTGTCGTCGCGGCGCGTGTAGCGATTCATCGTGGAGTGGGCCCGGTCGGCCGCCTCGCTGAACGCGTCCTGGAGGTGGCGCAGGCGTTCGGCGGTGACATCAAGGGCTTCGACGTCCGTGCGCGATTCCCGCAGGGCCCGCAGCGCCGTCATGTCCAGCGCCTCGCGGCGGCCTGGCTTCTGCTCCTGGTCGTCGTGCTCGGGGTCGGCCGGCTCGGGCGCGAGCAGCTGCTCGGGCATCGCCGCCTGCTGGTGGGCGACGACGTCGTACGCCCGGCCCCGCACGGCGGCGGCCGTGGTGGTGTGCAACTTCTCCCGCACTACCGCACCGGCGAGGACGGCCCGGTCGTACTGGAGCGGGATGCGGGGGATCTCCCACTCCCCCACGTCCACGTCCACGTCCTGGCCCGGCGGCCGGGGCGCAGCCGGCTCGCCCGGGTCGGCCGGGGGGTGCCGGTCCGGGTCGGGCGCGGCGGTCGGAGATCGGCGCCGGGCGAGGAGGTCGGACAGGGCCCACCGGGCGGTGTAGAGGCGATAGCCGGCCTCCAGGCCGCGTACGGTCTTCGGCTCGCTGATGTCCAGGCAGTGAGCGGAGATGGTGGCGGCCACGACCTGGTCGTCCAGGCCGGGATCGCGGCGGCGGCCGCGCAGGACGAGGGCGAGGTGGCGGCGGGCTTCGGCGAGGAGGTGGCGGCGGTGGAATCGGGCGCCGTCGTTCATCACGAACACGGTCGCGGTGACGTCGACGGCCGCCAGGGCGACGTCGACCACGGCGGCGACCCGGGCCCGGATCGCGGCGGCTGCGGCGCGGGCGTACTCGAGGAGGGAGGTGATGACGGCGGCGGCGACACCGGAGGTGAGGTTCGCGCTCGCCTTCCACCACGCGCGCAGCTGCGCGAGCGGCCGGGCCCACTGCTTGGGCGGGTGGGTCTTGCGGGCAGCGATGGCATTCAGCTTGGCGCGGGCCCGCTCGGAGACCACGGGCAGGAACAGCGGCTCGCCGTCGTCGTCGACGGCGGTGACGTACTCGTGCTCCAGCTCGGTCAGGCAGGCGGCGATCTGGTCGCTGCGCCGGGAGGTCCAGCGGATCAGCTCGTGCGGCACCCCGGCGATCTCCATCACGGGGCGGCGTCCCGGGGTGACGGTGCGCGGCTCGGTCGCCAGCCCCAGCGCCTCGCAGACCTCGGAGGCGACCAGCTCGTTGTAGAGCGCGGAGGCCGCGACCGTGTTCTCATGCAGGGCCGTGGTGTGGATCGAGCCCCACTTCCCGTCCAGGCGCTGCCCCTTCACCGACAGCAGCAGATGGTCATGGAGCAAGGGCCGACCCGACCTCGCCTCGTAGTGGCGGAAGCGGGCGGCAACCAGACCGCCGGGCGGCCTCACCCGGTAGATGCCGTCCTTGCCGTACCGGATCACCGCCACCTCGTCCTCGATCCACTCCAGCACCCGTACGATCGCCCGCTCGTGCGCGGCCTCGATCACCCGCCGCGTCTCCTCATCCCCGAACGCCCACAGGAGGTAGATCGTCGGCTGTGGCCGGAACACGAAGTCGACCCCGGTCACCGTCACCCGGCGTCCGAGAGCGCCGGCCCGATACGCCTTCTTCGGGGAGTCGCCCGCGGCGAGCCGGTCGGCCTCGATCCGGTCCGCGTACGGATGGCGGCCCCGCTCGCCGAACAGGTTCCGCAGCTGCGCCTCGGTGACCTCCTCACCGGCGCGAGTCCGAGCGCGGCAAGGCCGCGGCCCATCCAGCGCCCGGCCGGGACACCGGTCTGCTCCTGCACGGCGCGCAGCGGCGTGCAGGCCGGGCGGCGGCCGTCGCCGACGACGGTCTCGCGCAGGTAGTAGCGGTACATCTGACCGGCCCGGATCACCCTGATATCAACTGTTATGCAGACCACGCCACACGGCCCTGACCTGCCAGAAGAGCCGATCAACAGCACGTCCCGCCAGGCGGGAGCAGCGGCTGGACTTTTCTTCTTCGGCGCCCGCCGGGCGGGAAGCGGCCCCAGGCCGGAAGCGAATGTCATCGCTCTCCGGCAGCCCTCACCTCACGCCCCAAACGACACCAACAAGCACCACTAAGCTTGTCATTTATCCAGTTCGACGCGGTTTCGTACCGACTTTGTGGTGAGCGGGACGACTGCATGCCTCGCCGGTAGCGAAAACTCTGCCCACGTCGTGCCGGGCGGCCGGGCGGCGGTTCTTCGAGCCCGGCGGCCTGCCTGGCCCCGGCCGGGAAGGTTTCGGTGCACCTGCCGGAGACCCGGTCTTCGCGTGCAGGTTTCTGAACCCTTTGCGGACGCGAGCGGGCGTCAGCCTGTTCGCCTCTGGCGGCCTCTCCCAGGGCCTGCGGAGGTCGGCGGCGAGCGGTCGGGCGAGCCGGAGCTGGGTATAGGCGGCGATCACCAGTCAGGTCCACCGGTCGGCCGCTTCCGAGCTGCGGAGCCGGGGCTTGGTCCACCGGAGGGTCTGCTTGAACAGGCGAAATGTGTGCTCGATGTCGAAACGGCGGAGGAAGGACTGCCAGCAGCGGTCAACATCCGCTTCGGCGGCGCCGGTGCCCGACCACCACAGCCAGACCGGCTTGTTGACCCCGCCGCTGGGCAGCGTCTGAACGACCAGGCGGATGACCGTGCCCTCGATGACGGGCAGCGGCCCGTCGTGGTCGAGCCATGCGGCCCGGCGGGTCAGCCGCGGGTGCAGCCGGTCCCACGCCTGCGCGGTCGCCTTCCCGTAGAGCCGGGTGTCCGTGACCGTCACGGCCTGCTCGACGCCCCAGGTCGTGGAGTCTCCGAAGACGAACTCGCCGCCGCGCTTGGGTGGCCGGCCGCCCTTTGGGTTGGCCAGGTGGAACTCCTTGCGGGAAGGCGTCAGACGCCGCATCACCCGGTCTGAACGGAGCCGGCCGAGGATCTCGACGGGCAGGTCGCCCAGCAGGTGGGCGATGCGCGGGGCGTCGTATCCGGCGTCGAGCACGACCAGGACCTCCGGGTTACCCGGCCGCCACTGGCCGGCGGCAACGAGCCGCTCGACGACCTCGCGGATCTGCACCGTGGTGACCGCGGCGACGTCGGCGCCGGGCTCCAGGCGGACCGCGTCCAGCACCGCCGTCCAGGACGTGCGACCGCTCTCCAGCGCGGCCACCACCGAGTACGGCCATCCGGGCACCATCTGATGCTTGCCCTCACCCCGGCCGAAGGTGTGGCAAAAGGCCCGGTCAGCACATGTGTTGGCGTCCGGCCGCAACCACGGCGAGACATCCACAGCCAGCACGAGCCGGCCGTCAGCCGCCCTCGGCAACGGCACCCCGGCCAGGGCCCGGCGCAACCGGGCGACGTCGATCCGGCCCTGGTTGAGTCCGCCGTACAGAGCCCCGTGCCCACGGCGGTGTTCAGGCGCGAGAGCCAGATCGACCAGCGTCCGCACCGGCCCCTCCGTGCACAGCAGCGCGTCGCACAACTCGAACAACCGTCGCCCCGCGCAGTCAGACACGCGTACAGCTCCGACCGGAAGTGTGACATTTCCGCGAACGCATCCCGCAGGACGCCCTGATGCACCAAACTCACGACCACGGCCTTCGCGCTGATCCACTCTGTGACGGAGCAAAGGATCAGACGAAGGCCACCTACACGTCCGCCGAACTACGAAAACGCCGACCAAGTTCGAGCCGCGTTCGACACCGGTTGTTAGACGACAAGGTCAGAGACTGTTCTCGAACCCGGGTCGAGCGCTGCCACGTGCGCCTCGGCCGATCGGCCATCGAGCCAGCCACATTGTGAGGGCGGGCCGGTCGACATGGAACGCTTCCTGCGCCGACTGGGCTGCCTGGAGGCCGGGCTGACCGACGCCCCTCACTACGCCCGGCACGAGGGCCTGGTCGACACCGTGGGGAAGGCCGGCCTGCTATACGAGAGCCAGTCCGAGAACGTCGCGTTCGCCCTCGGACGTAGCAATTCTGGTTCCTCAGCTGTGACGGCACCAGGTCCGCAGCAGCACGCGTCGCCCCTTCGACCTTCGCTCGATGGGCTCGTTGTCTTGGGAATTGGCGAACACGTCCACCTTCAGCTCCTGGTTCGGCACGGCGGCGGGGGCGGGTGGTCGGCGGACTCGGCCAGTTCGGGGGCGGCGAAGATGCGAGGGGTGGCGGTCGTGTAGAGGCGTCGGTCGGCGAGGATGCGCTGGGCGTCGTTGACGTTTGCCCACTTCTTGTCGGCCCGCCCCGCGATCCGGTGTGCCTCGTCCATGACCGCGAGGTCGAACGGCGGCACCGCGTACCCCGTGCGCTGGGTTTCCTGGATCTTGTTCAGGGAGTCGTAGGTGCAGATCACCGTCAAAGCGGGGATGTCATCCTCCCCTCCCCCAGTCGCGGCCCGCGGTGTCCAGGAAGGAGATGATCACCATGTGCTCCAGGTGACCGTCGCGGCGCCAGGCCAGCTTCGTCTGCGCCGCCAGGTCCAGGGTGGGGATCACGAACAGCCCCAGCCGCGCGTCGAGTTCGTCTGCGATGCGGATCGACACCAGCGTCTTGCCGGTGCCCGTCGCCGACACGAACAGCGCCCGCGTTCCGGCGCGCCGCAGGTGCCGTGCCAGCCGCTCGACCGCCTCGGCCTGGTCGGGAAAGAGCCGCGCGGGCTCAGAGCGGCGGCCGAGGCGCGGCAGTTCCACCACAGTCATGTCAGCTCTTCTTTCGAGTCAGTGGCCCAGTAGTCGCGGCGGGGCAGTTCGACCTACGCATCGGGCGGTCCGGTCACGGTGCGCCTGTCGGTCGAGCGCAGGCCTGTGGAGGCGCAGGCATAGGCGACGGCGTTGTGCCGGTAGAGGTAGGAGGCCAGCACTTGCGCGAAGGTGTCGTTCTCGTCGAGTCCTCCGCCGGGGGCAGGTCTGAGCCCTCGATGATTCCGTTGCGGGTGATGCTGCCCTGGTTGCCGCTCTTGGGATTGGCGTAGAGCCGTAGCAGAGGGTGTTGGCGGACAATCGGGTCAGCACGCCCGTCCTCTCCGTCGCGTATCCCCAGGGGGCTGGGTGACCACGTAGCCGCCCGGCACGGATGTCACGGCGACGACGTGCAGGTTCTCATCCATGTCGAGCAGAAAGGGCATCGGGGAGAGCTGTGGCAGCAGGAGCCTTACGGACCGTGCCGCTAGCCAGGGAACTGACCTCGTCGCTGATCAGCCGGGCCGCGGACCGCTACGGCCTGCCGGCTCCCGGGTGCTGCGGCTGTGGGCGTGCCGCAACTCCGCCGCCGGCAACGACGCCGGCGGCGTGCAGGCCGGCGCCGAGGTCGTCCTCAACGAGGCCGGACGGGCTGTGCTCGCCGAACTGTGCGGGATTCAGCCGGCGGTGCTGGCGCACGCGCTGCCCGCGTTAACCGTGGACGACCCCAAGATCAGCACCGGCCGGGAGGCCGCCCTCGCGCAGGCCTTGTGGCAGGCGGCTGGCGCGGTGGCGGGCGAAGCGGCGTCGCCTGCCGGTCGTGCCGTATCGACACCCCACGACATCCTCACCTGCCCCTGCCCCTGCCCCTGCCCCTGCCCCTGCCCCTGCCCCTGCCCCTGCCCCTGCCCCTGGGATCTTCGGCCACTTTCACGCGCGAATCGGACCTTCACGCAGGTGAGCTCGGGGGCTCAGTTTCCCACAGTGGCCGAAACCCACACGGTCACGTCCAATGCAACGCGGGAAGGCGCCAGCCCCTGAACCACTCGATGCTCTTCCCTACCCGGATGTCGATATTCCACCTCTAGCCCGCCTTCTTCTATCAAAGCAATCACCACATACCAGTCATTATGCGGATCGCGAGACTGCACCGTAATGAATGAATTATCCGGAATATGAAGATCGGCAATCATGTCAAATAGCAGATCCTCAGACATTCCATCGAAGGTCACCCCGTCCTCAGACTGGACGAAATATGAGGCCTCATTAGCCAACATCGCTTCTCCCAATAGACATAACAGGTCTCACCTTACCCGCCATTTCTAATTTTACCCGCCGTCGCGATCGGCAAAAAATCTGCCGCCAGTCACGTACTGCAGATCCTTCTGCCATGACTGCTCCGACTTAACCGACCCTCTATGAGGCTCCAGATTCAGCGGCCCGGGATGCCGCGAGGTCATATACCACTCGGCATCATATGCATCCTTCCAGGAGTCGTAATTTTTAACTATTTGCATACGAGTACCATTCTCATACTCACTGTTCTTGTATCTACCGACAGGATCCTTCGATATGCCCCACTTAAGGAGCTTACCTGTACGAGGTTGCACAAGAGCATAGAGTGAGGTTTGACCCCGGTCAGGAAGACGCCCAGAAATGGGTTTTCCGGTTTTGGGGAATCCACGAAAGCGTCTTGCGCTTGGCTTACTCGCACTACCCACTCTGGACCCAAAGAACGCAGCTAGCGCACTGGGTACTAGATACGAGTCGCTTTCAATGTCGTAACCCTTACCGGCGACCCATTTATCATAATCTTCACCGTATGTACAGTTGTCTACGTCGCGACATTCACGGTCGACGATTGCACCAATATATTCGGACGTATGCACGAGGGGACTGATCAGCCCGAGGAAGAATTCACCTCCTGCTTTGGAGTCTGCAGGACCAGGGCGGTAGGCATCCATGGTCCCGCATCCCAGCGTAGGAAAGCATTGCCCCAGGTTCAGGCTTCGCCCGTTGCCACTAGTGTGTCCGGAGGAAGTGGTGGGCGCAGTACCACCGCGACCGCCACCCCCACCGCCGCCACCGCCATAGCCGCTTCCGCCATTAGCTTCGTGGCCGTCGTTCCCATGCTTGGGGCAGGCCGGATCGCTTCCGCCACACTTCAAGCCGAGGCCGCTGGGATCAGCGTTGCTCAGCGGATTTTGCGCTCCGTAGCTGTAGCCGTTGAGGGTCTGGTGGACCTCGGTTTGGAGGAGCGGGTCGACGCTGAGGAACTGCCCGGTGCTCGGGTCATATTCGCGGGCGCCCACGTGGGTCAGGCCGGTCGCAGTGTCTGCCGGCTTACCCAGGAATGCCTTGTCGTCGGGCCAGTTGGTGGTCTTCTCGCCACGGGGGGCGCCGAAGGGCGTGGTGTAGCGCTTGGTGGTGGCGTAGGTGGTGGCGTAGGTGGTGGCGTCCAGAGCGAGGCTGGCTGTTCCGTGGTGGTCGGCGGCCAGGAAGTTGAGCTTCGTTCCTGATGTGCCGGCTGTGGCCGTGCGAACGGCGATGGTCTGGCCGTTGGCCGTGTAGTAGCGGCTGCCGGAGAGGGTCTTGGCGGTGCCCTTTGCCGTGAGGCGGACCTCGGTTGCGCCGAGGTAGAGAACCGTGTCGCCGTCACCCTTGGCGCGGCGGATGAGGAGTTCGCCGTCTGCGTCGTACAAGTAGTCCGTCTGCGCCGGGCCCTCTGTCGTCCGGGCGAGTTTGCCCTCGGTGTTCCAGGTGAGGGTCTGCTGGGCGCTGCCGTCGGGGCGGGAGGTGGTGTTGCCGGTCTTGTCGTAGGTGTAAGTCTGGGTCTTGCCGACTGTTTCGGTCTTGACCAGCGGGTGGGGCTGGTTCAGGTCGGTGCGGTAGGTGTAGTCGGTGGTCTTGTCACCCGTGCCGGCGTGCTGGGTTTCCTTTTTGCGCTGGCCGGACTCGTTGTAGGTGTAGCTGGTCCAGTACGGGGCTGCGCCGTCGATGTTGGAGGTGGTGCGGCCCGTGGTGGCGCAGTCGGCGGTTTTGGGGGTCCAGGCCTCCGTGAGGCGGCGGTGGCCGTCGTAGGTGAAGCACTGGTGGTCGGGCTTGGCGGTGCCGCCCTGGATGGTGGCGTCGAAGATGGAGGTGACGTTGCCGGCGTCGTCCTGGGCGTACTTCAGCTCCTGCGGCATGAAGCCGTGGACGTCGTCGGTGACGTAGGAGCGGGTCAGACGGCGGGTGCCCGGTTCGTAGTCATAGTTCAGGTAAGCCTTCTTGGCTGAACTGGCATCACTCGTGCCCAATGTCTGCTGGCGCAGGTCGCCTTGTGGGGAGTGCACGGCGTTCAGGAGGTAGCCGTTGGTGCCCACCGATTTGGTCTGGTGGCCGGTGGCGTTGTAGGTGTAGCTGACCGTTTCCGCTGCCAGGCCTGCGACCGCGGGCTGGGAGGCCTGGCTGATGGTGCCGTCCAGGCGGTAACCGGTAGTGAAGGCGAACGACTTGGGTACACCCGCCTTTACGAGCGGGTCGTCGTCGGGCAGTGTCAGCTGGTTGCCCATGGCCTGGTAGAGACTGTCGTACTGGGTGACCTTCTGTGTGTACACCTTGCCGCTCGTGCCGCCGTCATAGCGGACGGCCGTGTCCTGCTGTCCCTTGGCGAGGGTGTCGAAGGTCCAGGCGGCGAGCTTGTTGGCATCGGTCTTGTCGGTCTGCCACAGACCCGTCTTGCGGTTCAGGTCGTCGTACTCGGTGAGGAGCTTGTTGTCTTCCTCGTCCGTGGTGGTGACGGGCCTGTCGAGGGAGTCGTAGGTGGTGCGGGTCGTGCCCTTGTCCGGGTCGTCGGCAGCGACCAGGCGGCCGAACAGGTCATAGTTGTAAGACCACTTGGCCTCGTCAGGGCCTGTGACGGTCTTCTGCTCGCCTGCGGAGGTATAGGTGTAGTCGGTGGTGGTGAAGTCGGTACCGGTGGGCTGCGGGCCACCGTATTCGCGGCGCTGTGTCAGCTGGCCCAGGGCGTTGGTGACTTCCGCGGTGGCCTGGCCGCCGGTGGGGGCGCTGGTGGTCACCGTGTCGCCGGTGTAGGTGCTGTGGGTGGTCCAGCGGGTGACGCCGTAGTTCTTGGTGACTGCCTTGGTGGCGCGGCCTGCTCCGTCGTAGGTCGTGTCGGTCTGGACGGGGGCCTGGCTGCCCTCGGTCTGTGCGACAGAGGCGGACGGCGGGGAGGTGTTGTCCCAGATGTCACCTTGCGCGCTGACGGCCAGTCCGCGGTCGTCGTAGAGCGTCAGCGAGACGAGCCGGCCGCCGACTGGGGTCGGGGTCTGAGTCTGACGGGTGCGCAGCAAGGAGTCGTAGAACTCGTAGGTGGTGTTGTAGCCGGAGCCGTCACCCTGGAGTGTGCCGGTGGACACCCAGGAGAGGTCCTTGCTGGTGACCTTGTAGTCGTAGACGTAGTTGGGTGTCTTGTTCAGCGTCCTGGAGCGGTTGGGCAGCCAGACCTTGGTGACCCGGCCCAGGCTGTCGTACTCGGTCTCGGTGACCTTCTCGTTCGGGTCGGTGACCTTCACCGGCGCACCGGTCGCGAAATCGAGGGTGGTGGTGACCTTGTGCTGCTTGGAGTTCGTGACGGTGCTGGAGGTCAGTGGGCCGGCAGCGGTCGGGGTGTAGGTGGTGGTTGCTGTGGTCAGGTCGTTGGTGTCCTTGATCACCAGCGGGCGGCCCAGGGCGTCGTAGCTCGTAGTCGCCGTCTTCTGCCAGATGGGATTGTTGTTGGTGGTGTAGGCCTTGGCGCGCCCGGTCCAGGTGGCCTCGCCCTTCGTCGGTACCTGGGAGGGCGACCAGGTGGTGGCCTGTGGATTGTCATACACGGTGGCCGTGTCGGCGATCACGTCACCGGGTTTGCCGGAGTCGGCCGGCAGGTCCAGGTCCGGGCCGGTGACTGCGCACGTCTTGGCGACGGTGCGGGTGCGGGCGACCAGGGAGTTGATGCTGACGTCTTTGTCGTTGTTGCGCGCGTACCAGGTGCGGGTGCAGGTCTCGTCGCCCGGGATGGCGTCGTCGCCGTTGTCCTCGACGGTTTCGGCCATGCCGAAGTCGTCGTAGGTGGTCTTGGTGGTGCGGATGCGGTCGCGGGGCGTCGCAGTGCTGGTGATGTTGGTGCGGGCCTGGCTGGCAGCGGTGCGGACGTAGTAGGCCTCGGTGTCCGCATACGACTTGTGCTGGGTGGCCGTCTGCTTCGACCAGGGGTCGTTGATGGTGCCGGACACCTCGGTGTCGCCGTTGTAGGTGACGCTTTCGCGGGTGAAGCCGGCGTACTGGTCGGAGTCGGTGATGTCCGCGGCCTTGATGCCGGTCATCTTGACGCTCTTGCGTTTGTCCGGGTCGGGCGTCTTGTTGTCCGTGCCGAGGACACGGTCGCCGTTCATGCCGCGCAGGTAGACGCTGACCTCTTTGAGCTGAGCGCTGTCCTTGTCACCGGTGAGGTGGGTGACCTTGCCGAAGCCGCGCCAGATCGACCAGGTGCGTTCCTTGGCGGGGGTCATGGGGTCGTCGTTGTAGTGCCAGGCGCCACCCCCGGAGTATTGATACGTGTGCTGGACGGCTTCCGAGCCACCCCGTGGGTCGGTGGTGGAGACTGCGGTGACCGGGTACTTGTGGAACCAGTCCAGCATCGGTGTCTTCTCGCCGTTGGGCGACCAGTACACCGGGTAACAGCGCCGGGTGTTCTCGTCCACCTTGGGCTTGGCCTGCCCGGCCACGCAGTCCGCTGTGGCGTAGGAGACGATCGTCTGTGCGCCGGCCTCAGAGGTGATGGTGTACAGGCGGGGTTTGTCGAGCGAAATGATGTCGTCAGTTGATCCGTCGACCCGGTTGGGCAAGGACACATGGCTGAAGCTGACCGGATCCAGGTTGAGGTCGGTGCCGCGCTTGCCGGTGTGCTTGATTTCCTCCAGCCACAGCGCCTGATCATGCGAGTCACCAGTGTCACCGGGGTCGAGGTATCTCTGTTGGAGTGACCATGAATCGACGGCAGCGAAGCCGGGGGTGGCAGCGGCTACGTCCCAGGCATAGGTGGTGATGCCCGTCATGCGTTTGCGGGTGAAGAAGGCAGGGCCGACGTTACCTGTGCACTTGTCGCCGTCCTTGCAGACGGTATCGAAGGGCACATCGGGCCAGTTGTTGCGTGTGTCCTTTGTCAGCTCGTCGCAGCCGGTCCCTGAAGCATCACAGCGCTCGGCATAGGTGAAGGTGACCTTGTTGGAGGCGGCTGGCTTGCCGGAGAACAGGGCGCCCGCGCGCTGGCCGTAGCGCATTTCCTTGAGGTAGCCGCCCCGGGTGTAATCGGTACCGATGGTGTCGTCGCCGAGTTTGTCGTAGTTATTGTGTTCGGCCCGGTACCAGTACGTCATGGCATTGGCGTGGGTGTCCTGGACCAGGTCGAGATTCCACCGCCAGGCCTGCTTCTTGTCCCGGCCGGAGAAGGATGAGCCGTCCTTGTAGCCAGGCTCGTCCTCGTCGTCACCGAACACCGGCACGGTCCACACCGATTCGGTGCGCTCATCGGCGCCTGCGCCTTCCAGCTTGTTCAGGCCGAAGGTGTAGGTGGTGCCCTCCCCGGTAGTGACGGTCCAGTACTCACCGTCGTCGTCACCGTTGTCGGCGCCGGTGTGGCGGGTGACCGTGGACGCGTCGTCGTTCTTCAGGCGCCACGTGCCGCTTGTGTCGTCCTTGACCAGCTCGGTGGCCTGGCCGTTCAGGACCAGAGAGGCGTTGTCGTACTTCCAGCACAGGTCGTACTTCTTGTCCTGGCCGTCATCGTCGCAAGAGCCGTACTTGCGCTCGATGTAGGAGGAGGTGAGGTCAAAACCCTCGCCGATCGCGGTGCCCTGATTGTTGGTGTTGGCGGTACGGCCGTCCACGCTGCCGGAGTCGTAGGAGATCGACAGGTCAGGCTTAGGGCCCGCCGCGGCGGGCGGGGTGCGCAGCGGGTAGGACCAGGTGAAGGTTCCCGAGGAGCCGCCGGCCTCCCAGGTAGAGGAGGAGGCCAGTGGGGTGGCCTTGTAGTCACCGGAACCGGACTTAGTGCCTGCCGCCAGGGCCAGCACCATGGTTCGGCTTTCGGCTGTGCCGCTCTTGGCTGCGGTGGGGAAGGTGAGCGGTGCGGTGAGCTGCTCCTCCTTGCGGTGGTTGGTGAATTTCAGTGGAGTGCGGGTGCGGCAGGCCGTCTTGGCAGGGGCGTTGAGGGCGCAGGCCGGCAGACGCAGTAGCTGCAGGCGGCCGGCCCAGTCACCGCCGTAGGCGGAGGCGAAGGCCTTATAGCTCAGCCCGAGTTGGGCCGCGCCGCCGTTTTTGGGGCCTGTGGCGGCGAGTGCGATGCCCTTGATACCGAGCTTCTTGGTCTCCTGCTGGTCCAGGACACGGACCTGGACCCGGTCGAGGCTAGGTATCCGTTTTCTATTCTTGGCTTGGTGTGGTGTGGTGAGGGTGAGCGGCAGGGTCCCTGGTCTCGCTGTCGCCTTCCCTTTTCTGGACAGCGTCAGGGTGGCTTTGCCGCTCTTGGGCCAGGTGACGGTGCGGCGTTGTTCGGCGTGGGCACGGTCGGCTGCGGCTTTGTCTGCCGCAGCGGCATTCGCCACTGCCTTGGCCGTCTTCTTGTTCACCTTCGCGGTGAACGGTGTGACCTTGGATGCGCGTGGTGCGTCCAGCTTGGGCTTGCCCAGCGGGTCGGTGCCGTCGGCGGACGCGACCGGGCTCAGCAGGCCCGGCAGGAGCGCGAAGCCGGTCACCGCCGCGATCCGGCGCGTCCGGAGCGCAGCCGGGGTCCGGGGGCGCGCGGAGAGTCTGTGGGGGTCGCGCGTCCAGGGCAGGCCGAAGGCAGGAAGGTTCATCACGCATCTCCTTGCGTGCGGCCACCCGTGGTCCGGTGGCCGCACGCCGTCGAAGGAAAGTCAGCAAGAAGACAGGGGGAGAAAGCCGGGCGAGTGCCTAGGGTGAGAACTCAGTGATCTGGCTGCTCACCTGTCCCGGCGTCATCGCCCCGGTCCATACGCGAAGCTTCGCCAGGTCGCCCGGCAGGTAGTGACCCGTGACGCCCTTGGCTGAGCCGCGGCCCGCCGAGAGGGTCACGCCGCCTTGCTGCGGTGTGCCGAGTCCCGGGTCGTCCTCGCCTTGCTGGACGAACGGGCCGACGTACAGCTGGGCGACGCCGAACTGCTGCTCGCCTTGGTCGTCGGTGAAGTCCTGTCCGGCGTTGAAGACGCCGGATACATCCACCCAGGTGTCCCACTCCTGTGCGCCGATCGGCTCCTGGGCCGGAGCGAGCGCGGAGTCCACCACCTTGCCGTTCGCATCAACAGCGGTGCGGCCGAACTTCCACTGGTAGACGTCGGCAGCCGTTTTCTCCACCCACAGCGCCCACGACGACTCCTTGCCCGCCGGGGTGGACTGTCCAGCGATCAGGCCACGGTAGCCGACCGGTTTGGCCGCCAGCAGCGCCTTCTTCAACCGCACCCGCGCGGAAACCGTGAACGAACCGGTCTCATCGACCACCGGGCCATCGCCTGAGGCGTATCCGGAGGTGCCGTTCAGCACCAGAGCCGTGGCGTCCTCGCCGCTCAAACTGGCCCCCGAGCCCGACAGGGCCAGACCGCCGCGGCGGTAGGGGAAGGAGGTGCTGGCCGGGTCATCGGGGTCTTCCGGGCTCTCGGCGACCTGGGTGCCGGAGGAAATGGTGGCATCCCAGTGAGCGACCAGCTCGTTGGTCGGCACTTCCCCCTTCTCCGCCCGGTTCTCCTCGCGGATCTCCTCGGGCGTCAGCGGCTGCTGCCAGGTCGCGATCTCGTCCACACGGCCCAGGAAGTACTCGCCATAGCTGCCGCCGACCTTTGAACGGCCGATCATCAAATTGCGGTCCGCTGTCCATGGCTCGTAGGTCGCCGTCTCCTTCGCCAGCACGACCGGGGCGCCCTGGGGCCGGCCGTTGACGTAGAGCTGGATGGTGTCGTTGCTCTTGTCACCGTCGTCCTGGGTATCGAACACCGCGGCCAGGTGGGTCCACACCCTCAGCGGCGGGTTGGCCGTATCGGCAACGGAACGGATGTAAGCGGGCCCATTTTTGTCCTGGTCGGTGCGGTTGAACACCCACCTCTTGTGCGTGGCCGAGTAGTAGAGGGTGAAGGCCGAGCCGTGCTCTCCCGGGGCTGCCAACACGGTGCGGTTGGCGGAGTTGTCGGTGAGGTAGGCCCAGGCCGACACGGTGAAGGAGTCCTGCGAGTTGACCGGTACCCCATCGGTCGAGGCGTAGCCGACCTGCTGGTCAGGAGCGCTGATGTTGTCGTTCAGGCGCAGCGCGTAGTCGCCTGCGCCACGTCGGCCCATGGTTGACCAGCCGGTGCCCGGCTCGTCACGCAGGACCACATCGTGGCGGGTGCCGCTCTCGCCGGTGTCCTTGGCGGTCATGAGGGTGGAACCTGGGGTGCCGTCGTCGAAGCGCCAGCGGCCGGTCGCCCCGGCGGCAAGGCCGGTCTTGAAAGCGAATTCGGTCGGCGGGCCCCAGCGCACCCTCCCGTCCCTGTCCAGCTTCAGGTCACTGGCTTCCACCACGAGAGTCTGGGCGCCCGGCAGCCCGGGTTTGACGTCCTTGACCGTCACCGAGGCGTTGGTCGAGGCCGCATTGACCGTCTTCGTGGCATCGGCGTCCGAGGTCAGCAGCCGCCAACGGTAGGCCTTCACGTCCTTGTCGGCCGTGTTCGGCTTGAAGGTGAAGCTGCCCGGCTGGCCCGGTCCGCCGTGCGGCGCGCAGTCGTTGGTCGTGCACTCGGTGTAGGGAGTGCCGGTGACGATGGTCGGTGGCTTGGGGGCGGTGGAGTCGATGCGCAGGTAGCACCAGGACGAGTACGGCGAGAACAGGTCGCCGTCTCTGCCGTTGTAGTTCCAGTGCGACTGGGTTCTGGTCTTAAAGCGGTACAGACCGCCGTCTGCGCGCTTGGATGTGGTCGTCTTCTCCAGTGTGCCGTCCGGGTGCCAGCCTGAGTCCGGCTTATAATCGGTCCATACCTGCGACCAACTGCCGGAGGTCGTGTCGGTGCTGGAGCGCTGCATGACGAATTCGGCCTGCAGGTAGCCCTCTTCCTCGCCCTGGTGCTGCTCGACCTTGGTCTGCACCCGGGCCTGAACGGTTGGCGTCTCCGTCGTCACCGTCAGCGGCGACGAGGAGGGCCGGCAGTACGCCTTGGTGCCCGTGCCCGGGATAGCTCCGACCGAGGTGGGCACACCGGGCTTGTGGACGTACCAGACCTTGAGTTCGGCATTGGAGTCGAACCGCTTCCACGCCCGCGGCTCACCCTCGTCCTTGGCGCGCAGCATCAGCGTCAGTCGCGGGAATTTGCCGTCCGCGAGCGCCCGCACGGTAGAGGTGAGGTCCTCGTCCTTCTCGTCCGGGTTGTCGTTGAACTCGACCCAGGAATTCGGCTGATCAGGGCTGCACAGATCTCCGCGGCCCGCGGAGACGTAGCGGTCACCCATCTGGTTCAGTTGTCTGGGGCCGGGCCAGCGGGTGCCCTCGGAGATGTTGTCGGTACGCTCCAGGTCGACCCAGTGCGGGGTGCAGTTGAACGACCACGTCTCATAGGCACGGAACGTGGCATCCAGGACCTGCTTGCCGGACAGTTTGGAAGCGCCAAACTCGAAGTACATGCGGTCCGTGTAGCCGCTGGTGCTGCAGTAGTAGCCGTCCGCGATGCCGCAGCGGCCCACTCCCTTGGGCTCGCTGAACTTCCAGAACTTGTCACCGTCCGAGGACAGCTTCGTCCACTCCGACTTGCCCAGCCCCACCGCGGGGTCGATGTAGACCGGGTAAACCGTCTCCTTGCCGCGCAGCAGATCCAGGTCCGGGGTGACGGAGAGCGCGCCGGCGCCGACTGTGACGGGAAGCTCAGCGCTGGCATCGCCCTCGCCGGGCTGGACCGGACTCTGCGTGGTCTCTTGTTCGGGCTGCGGAGCAGGAACCTGTTCCGACCGGGCAGCCGCAGTCTTCTTGGCCGACCGCAATTGCACCGGCGGGGGCTGGACAGTGCCGCCAGCGGAGTCCCACATCTGGCCGGCCGGGCCTCGGAAAACGGCGTTGCCATCGCCATCCACGGCGCGCAGGCCGCCGCCCTCGCCGGGGGTCAGGCTTAGTCCCTCCCCCTGGGCGGTGAGTCTGATCTTCTCCAGTTCGGGACTACCCGCGGCCTCAGCGGTCTTGACGGCCAGCACCTCGCGGTAGCCCTCGGCCGTCGCCGTCAGCTGCAGATCCACACCTTTGATCGGCACGTCCGCGTACGTGGCGGTCGCACCGTCAAGTGAGGGTGCGGGCAAAGCGGTGGGCCAGCCCAACCGCAGGCCCTGTCCCTCATGGCCCAGCCGCAGCATCTGTGCACCACTGCCACCACCGGAGAAGGACAAGTCCACCACAGCCGCCTTCGGACCGATCCGGCCATCGGACCGCTTCTCCAGCGTTACGTCGATGCCCCGCCAACCTCCCTCCGCGGTTCGGGCACGCTGAGGCTCGGTGGCCTGGGTGATGACGAACGTGCCATCGGGGTTCGCCAGCGTCGTCGTGTACTCAGAGCGCTCCGAGGTCACCTCCACCGGCTCCCCCGACGCCACCGCCCGCTCGGAGGCGGACTGTTCGTTCAGCCCAGTCGCCGGGGCCTTTGCGGGCGCATCGTCAGCCGCCGCGTGAGTCGCTGGTGGCAGCAGCGACAGCAGCAGAGCTCCTGTCGCAGCGCCGATCACAGCGCGTGTTCGTCTTCGTGCACCGGCATCCCGGTGCCCCCGCTCCCACCTCATAGTCCCCACCCCAGAGTCACAGGTCCTGCACAGACCGTGCGAGTCAACGCCCCAAGGCTCCCGGCGTCAATGTGAACTAGAACACAATTCCTACCACCTGCATGGATACTGGCAGCCGAAATAGCAGCATTTGACGAACTTGCACCTTCTCACGCGAAGTCTGATGTGCGCTACGCACGGTAACCGGTCAAATGAGGGGTCCATGCTGAACGCGCCAAGCTCAGCTCTTAAGACGACCGGCAACCTTGCCCGAGAGGTGCGTGGCGAACGCGTCGACTGATCCTTGCTATTCCGGGGCACAAGCTTGCCGATGAGACACCCTGAGCACTTGGTCTGTACCAACCAGAAATTGGCCACCCCCGAGAAGCGCTGCCACAACGTGATCACTCACGGTGTTGGGCCACCGGCACTCAGGCCTGAAGTTCAGCCACCTCGGTCACGCCCCAGGAAAGACATTTCGCCAGCCACTGCCGTGCGATCGGCGGGTCCCCGGTCGAGCTCGTGGTCCTGGCCGTCCGTGAGGCCGACAGCCGTCAGGCCACCGCGCTGCGCTACGCCCGGTCCCTGCAGATCGGCCTCACCACCCCTACGTTCACCACGCGGTCGAGGCATCAGATCTGCTTCCACGCGCTCACTGATGTCGTCACCGCCGCCGAGCGCCGTCCCGCCGGATCACGGTGATCCGGCGGGACGGCCGGGCCCTGCTGCGTCACGAGGCCGGCGGCGCCGGGAGCGTGTCGTGGGCCCTGGCGGCGGAACGGGGCCGCCCGTACGGTGCGCTTGGTCTTCCTGCCGGCGACGGTGTCGGTCTTGGTGCGGATCTTGTCGCCGTCGGTCTTGGCGTCGGCGCCGTAGCCGTAGATGTCGGCCAGGTCGACCAGGGTGCCCTTGCAGGACTTCGCCGTGATCTTCTCCGGGCTGCTGGAGTTGTCGACGTCGACGGCCTGCACGGTGCCGCCCGGGTAGGCGGTCTCGGTGCGTACATCGTTGCGGTTGTACTTGTACGTCGTCACCCGGCCCTGCGGGTCTTTGAACTCCTTGAGCTTGTTGACCTCGTTCCAGGTGTAGTCGACCTTGCCGGCCGGGTCCTGGTAGAAGTCGACGTTGCCCGCGGGGGTGTAGGCGAGCAGGGTCTGGGAGCCGTCCTGGAGGTGCGGACGGTCTCGCGCTGGAGCGGGTCGAAGGCGTACTTGATGGTGCCGGTGGAGTCGGTGCGCTGGGCGAGGTTGCCGTCGCCGTCGTAGTAGTAGCGGACCGTGTCGTTGGTGGTCGAGACGGTCTTGACCCGGTCGAGGTTGTCGTAGACGAAGACCTTCTTGATGCCCCGGCCATCGGTGAGGGTCTCCGTGCGCCCGAGGCTGTCGTAGGTGTAGGTGGTCTCGCCCAGCGGCTTGGGGGGTGTGACCTTGGTGAGGTTGCCCTTGGCGTCGTAGGCGAAGGACGTCTTGACCGTCTTCGTCGACGACATCTTCGTCTCGGCCGCACACCGCTGGCCCTCGAAGCCGCCGCAGGTGGGGGTGGCGGGGTTGTAGGTGTAGGAGACGCTGCCGCCGCCCATACCGGGGCTTCGACGCTGTCCCTAGAACGGGTAGAGCAGTGCCCGCGATCGGGATGCGATGGACGTAGGCGGCATCGATATTGCAGCCGCCGCGCTCACGGCCGACTATCTGCTCGGTCGACTGCGCCCGAGACAGCGGGCGGGCAACTGGGCGGCCGATCAGGTCCGCTTCACCCGGGGGAGGTGGGTCCACAGCGGTGCCGCCCGCCAGGCCGCCGTCGTCCCGGCCCACTAGGAAGGCCCAGAAGGCGCGACGCTGCTCTTCTCGGTCACCGCGCGCGGCTACTAAAGCAGTGGCTACGGCCGGGCGGAGGCGGTGCGCTGCAAGGTTTCCTCCATGGCGGCGGTGGCAGCCATCAGGTGCTCCGCGCGCTCCGGGTCGGTGGCCGTCTGCCGCCCCCGCCTCGAAGCTCAGCTCAGCTACGGTCTGTTGGAGCGGCCCGCGGGTTCGCGATGGACTCGACAGTCACGATCGTCTCCCTGGTCATGGCGAGGGTACCGAGCCGATGGCGGCCAGAGCTTTAGAATCAGGCGCACTCACCGCCATCGCAGCCGCCCTCATATGCCACCGCTGAATGGCCAAATGAAATGGCTTCTTAGCAGGTCAGCCGGCGTTCAGCGCTTTCGTAGGTGGCGAGGTTGGAGTCGACGCCAACGACGGTCTTGTAGGTGTACGTGCCAGAACCCGTGCAGGTCCACCACGCCATCTTGGTGCCGCTCTCAAGCGGGGTCCAGTCCACTTCCTCCCAGCCGTACCAGCGGTGACGCTGCAGGGAGATGGTGGCATCCGTACAGCCGCTGCGGGTCTTGCCGGCCTTGCCGATGATCTCGCTGATGCCCTTGTAGGGGGCCGAGATGCTGTAGCAGTTGCGGTCCCAGTCCGAGGCGGCGGCCGGAGTGGCTGGCATCATCAGCGTGGCTGCGCAGGCCAGTGCGACGGCGACGGATGACTTTCCGGCGAGTCTGAGAGTGCTCATGACAAATGTTCCTGTCTGCGAAAGAGGAGGGGCGCGACAACGACATCGTGCGGGAGACATTCGAGCGCACCGGCGCGAGCGTGATGGGCAAGCGCATGTTCGACGCCGGCGAGCAGATGTGGCCGGAAGAGGCGCCGTTCCACACCTCGGTCTTCGTCGTGACGCATGAGAAGCGTGACCCCTGGAAGCGGTCGGGCGGGACCACCTTCCACTTCGTCAACGATGGCATCGAGGCCGCGCTCGACCAGGCCCGCGAGGCCGCCGGCGACCGCGACGTCCGCATCGCGGGCGGCGGCGCGACGATCCTGGAGTACGTGAACGCGGGCCTGGTAGACGAGTTCTCGATCGCGCTGTCACCGGTGCTGTTCGGCTCCGGAATCCGCCTGTTCGACGGCGTGGACGCGGGTCGCGTGGCCCTGGAGGCGGTCCGTACGGAGTCCTCCCCAAAGGTGACGCACCTGACCTACAACGTCCGGACGCGGTAACGGTCCCAGCCTCGGCGCTCCCCCTGGGAACGTCGGTGGGAGAAAGCTCGGGTCGAGCGTGGTGTCAGCGGGCCAGATGGCGTCAGCGGCGGCCGGAGGCGTCGCGGGCGATGTCGACGCCGACCTTTACGACCAGGCAGAGCTCAACGAGCGTAAAAGCTGTAGCGCGCTGGAGGTGCTTCTGTCTTCCCCTGAGGGCCATCTGCACGGGTGCAGCCTGTCGTCACCGTTCTGTCACAGGTGATCGCCGCTCGGAACCCTGCCGCTCTCCTGCCCTATCTGCACTCACGTACCACTCGTACCGCGGGTCAACAATCAACGACCGAAACCCGCGGACGAGACGACTCAGGGGGACGACAGCATGCGTCACAGCAACGGCATTCGCAGGGCGGCTCTGGCGACGACGGCGGTCACCGCCGTCGCGGCGGCGGTCACCGGCATCCTGCCCGGCACCGCCATGGCAGCGAGCACCACCACCTCCACCCCGCCGCCCGCCTGCCGGGCCTCCGCTCTCCAGGTCAGCGCCTGGCAGGCCGCCCACCCGCCCGTCGGGACCGGGACCGGCGCGGCGGTCGTGCGGTTCACCAACCTCTCCGGGAAGACGTGCGTCCTGAAGGGCCACCCGACGGTCGCGGGCGCCGGCAACGGCTCCCCCTCCCACAACACCCCGCTCAAGGTCACCCCCACCGGCAGGGCGACCACCGTGAAGGTCCGGCCGCACGGCAAGGCGTGGGTGAAGCTGACCTTCGTCCAGGTCCAGGGCGAGGGCGACGGCTACTGCAAGTCGGGCAAGGCCCCGAAGGCGTATCCGACGATGGTCATCGGGCTGCCGCTCTCCGGGAAGCACCAGGTCGCCCTGAACGACGGGGTGTGGGCCGAGTGCGACGACAAGGTGACCGTCACCCCGGTCTCGGCGGTCAAGCCTTCCTGACCCCCGTCCCCACAAGTCGAGCAGCCTGCATGACGATCGCAAGCCTCTGACCTGCACGTCTACGAGGAATTGCGCATACGTGCAGGTTAGCGACTCAGCGCACCAAAGGACGCTGAGCCGCTGACCTGCCGCTCAGGTGGAGGGGGTCGTACCGGTGCGGTCCCCAGTAGCGGCGGTCGCCCTCCTGTACCTCGGTGGTGTCCGCGAACACGAACGTCACCGGGACCAGGTCGTGCGCGGCTTCGGGGCGGCGGTCGACCTCCGGCAGTATCACCGGCACCTTGGCCGACGCCCGCACCACCAGGTCTGCCCGCTGTACGTAACCGCGTCGATGTTTTCAGTCGCGAACGGGAGCAGCGAGTCACCGAGCCCTGGGGTACCGGGGTATCGCGGCAGGCGTCGACTCGCAGCCAGTGACCGGAGCGGGGACCTTCCCACTTAAGGGCAGAGGCGCCCTACCAGAGAGAGTTCGGCAGAGAGAGTTCGGCAGGGCGCCTCGGGTGGTGACGTGACGGGTGAGCCTAGTGGGGTTCCCAGTTGCCGTCGGTGCTCAGGATCTCTGGGGTGGAAGACACCTGGAAGCCGTCCGGGGTGGACTGGGCGCAGCCGCCGGTGCACTGGGGGGTGAGTTCGGTCGCCTCGGCGGCGGTCGGGCCGACGAGGAGTGCCATGGCCACGCTTCCCACGGTCAGCAGGCCTGCCGCCCGGCGAGGAGTCCACTTCATGTCTTTCCCCTTCCGATCATTCCGTACGTGACCAGGATGACGGATCTCAATGACAGTGACGTCTTCACCTCGTCGTCATGCCGCCACAGCTTCGGATCTGATCCGGCCACCCGCAACCTTGCCCGCGTCGGCCGAGTCGGTCCAGACGATGGTGATCTCGGGATGCACCATCGGGGGCAAGGACTGCTTGGTCGTGTCGAGCCGCAGGTGGGTGGCATTGCGTTTCGCGAAACGGTTCTCGCCGCGGTCGGCTCCCCCCGTCACCGGAAGCTTTCCGAGCACAACCACGACAGGCTCCTCCAGTGCGGCCTTCTGTTGCATCGCCTGTTCCCTCCGCCGGGGTTCAAGGACGGGTTTTCAGTTGCGCACGCAGACGCTGGCGGTCGGGTTTGCCCACCGCGGTCAGAGGGAGGGCGGGCAGCACGTGGAGTGTTTCGGGGGCGTAGAGCCGACCTTTGCGGGTGGTGACGAACTCGCGGATCTCCGCCAGGTCGGGCTCGTGTCCGGCAGCGGGCACCACGGCGGCGTGGACGTGCTCAACTGCTTCGTCGTCCCGGTCGCCGAAGACCGTGCACTGGGCGACGGCGGGGTGGCTCAGCAGCAACTCCTCCAACTCGGCGGGGTAGACGTGGCCGCCGACGACCACGATCATCTCCTTGAGCCGGTCCACGATGTAGAGATAGCCCTTGTCGTCCAGATAGCCGACGTCACCGGTGTGCACCCAGCCGTCGCGCAGCACCTGGGCGGTGAGTTCGGGCTGTTTCCAGTAGCCCTGCATCGCGTAGGGGGAGCGGACGAGTACCTCACCGCGGCTCCCGGTGGGGAGTGAGACGCCGTCGGCGTCGCGGACATCGATGTGTACGCCCGGCAGGGCTCTGCCGACGGTCAGGTGTCCGTCAGCTCCGGTCATCTCCTGTTCGTCGGGGCCCGTTTCGGTGATGAGCTGGGCCTCGGCCTGCCCGTACCAGCCGTACAGCACGGGGCCCAGAGCCGCTGCCGCCTGGCGCAACCGGGCCGGGGAGGCAGCGGTGCCACCGTAGGTGATGCGCCCCAGGCTCGACAGGTCGGTGGCGCTCAGTGCCGGGTGGTCGAGGAGTTGGTACAGCAGCGGTGGCAACAGCCAGGTGTGGGTGATGCGTTCGCGCTCGATGGTGGCCAGTACGTCGGCGGGCTCGAAACCGTGGCGCAGTACCACCGATCCGCCCTGACGGAGGGTGCCGTCGACCAGGAGCCCCGCCAGATGGGCCAGGGGGGTGCAGGCCAGGAAGCGCGGCGGGTCACCGGCGTCCGTGAGCCGGGCCTCGATCCCGCTGCGGTGGGGGCCGTGCGTCATGCGGATGCCCTTGGGCACTCCGGTGGTGCCTCCGGTGTAGCCGATGCGCCAGTCGTCGTCCGGACCCACCGGCGACGGCAGTGGTCTCGCCGGGTGCCGGAGGGCCTGGGCCAGGACGTCCTCGCCGTCCGTGCTCGGCCCCAGGAACAGCATGGGGAATCCTTGCGCCGATGGCAGCGGCTCCTGCCGCAGTTCCTCCGCGAGATGCCGCTGTCGCGTGTCCGCCAGGAGCATGTGGCAGTCGGCGCTGGTCACGATGCTCGCCATGGTCGGTGCGCTCATGCCGTCGTACAGGCAGACCACTCGCGCGCCGGCGAGGTTGGCCGCGTAGCGGGCGATCAGGGCTTCCACGGTGTTGCCGGTGAGCAGGGCGACCGTGGTGCCGACGACCGCTCCGCGCTGTCGCAGTTCCGCCGCCAGCCTGTACACCTGGTCGCGGAAGTCGCCGCCATTGGTCGTGCGCCCCTCTGCGTTCGTGAGGACGGTGCGCTGCGGGGCGGTGGACAAGGTGTCGAGGACGGCCTCGACGTAACTGGTGAAGGGGGTCGGTGCTCCGTGATGCCGTGACATTTCAGCGCTCCCGTTCGAGGGGATCAGGGTCCGGTGGGTGAACCCGACGCTAGAGACTTCCGTTCATGCCTTCCACGACCAGTTGTGTCATGTGTTCATGACGAGTGAGGCATGAAGTGGTCGACGGCCAGTCGACGGAACGTCTTGGCCACCGGCGAGAGGTAGGCGTCCCGACGCCACACGAGGCTGAGGGTGCGGTGGGCGTCCGGGGTGTCGAGGCGCGCCCAGGCCACGAGCTCGTGTTCGCCCATCGCACGTCGTGCGACGGCGGGCATCAGGCCGATGCCGAGGCCGGTCCCGATGAGCCGCGGCGTGGCCGCGGCTTCGTCGCCCTCACATATCACCCGTGGTTGCAGGCCCTCACGGGCGAACAGGGCCTCCAGGAGCACGCGTTGCCAATGGCCGGCGCGTGTACTGACGAACTCCTCCTCGGCCAGCTCGGACACCGTGACGTGCTCCCGATCCGCCAGGCGGTGACCGTACGGCACGGCGAGGAACACCTCCTCCCGCAGCAGCGTCACCGCGTCCAGGCCCGGACCGGCCAGCGGCTGCGACGCGAGGGCGAAGTCCACCTCCGCAGCGGCAAGATGGCGCCGCATCGACTGCGCCGAGGCCTGGAGCAGGCGCACCTTCACGCCGGGGCTGTGCGCCCGGAAGGCGGCCAGCACCTCAGCCAGTTGCATCAACGTCTCCGCGGCGATGGCGACCCGTCCCGGGCCGGCGCCGGCGGCATCCGCCATCTCGCGCCGCGCGTCGTCCAGTTCGGCCATGGCCCGGTCGACCCGCCGCAGGAACGCCGCGCCGTGCTCGTTGAGCCGTATCCGGCGGCCCTGTCGATCGAACAGCAGGACCCCGAGGTCCGATTCCAGCCGACTGATCGTGCGGCTCACCGACGGCTGGGCGACGCGCAGTTCCTGTGCGGCGCGGCTGATGTGCTGATGGCGGGCCACGGCTTGGAAGCAGCGCAGTGAGAGAAGATCCATGGGGACAGTCTCGTCCCGTCCCCATGCGGCGGGTCCTCCGGACGCGGGGCATGTTGGCGGGGGTGTCCGCTGAGCTTGTTCTTTGTCTACCTGGTACCCGCTTCGTGGGCCCGCGGCGGGCCGCCGGGGCCTGGGGAGCGTTCCCTCCCAGGCCCCGGCGGATTCCAGGGTGCCTACAGCGCGGGGTAGGCGTTCTTCATGAGCTCCTGGAACTGGGCGGAGAACCAGTGGCCGGCCACTGGTGCGTTGGGCAGCGCTCCGGACATGTGGTAGTTGTTGCGCGGGTTACCGGTGTACGTGGGGTCGCACATGCGGTCGAAACCCTTGCCCTCGTCGTTGTCGATGGCCTTGCTCGAGCCGTCGGACTCGCCCGGGGGCTTCATCCACACGTAGGCGTCGATGCCGGTGGCCGGGTTGGCCTGCGGCCGTTCGCCGAGGCCGGCGCCGGACTGGTTGCACCAGTTGCCGAGGTGGATGCGGCGGTCGTAGCGCCCGCCGTCCACGTACGTGTCGACGCTCGTGGTGGCCCCGGGGCCAGTGGGCCGTGCCGTGCCGCCCCAGCCGTTGCGGGACGTGTCGATCAGCATGCCGAGGTTCTGGTCGAAGCCGAGCGACACCAGCTTGGTGCGCATGGCCTGGGCGTACGACAGCTCATCGGTGTAGCGGTTCCAGTCGACCCACTTGGACTCGCGCACCGACTTGCCCGCGACCGTGTCGCCGATGGCGAAGTGGTCCTCCTTGAGTGCGCTGTAGTTGGCCGTGTTCACGATGAAGCCGTGGACGTCGGACAGCTTCGCGCCGTTGGCGGAGGCGGTCGCCTTGAACAGCTCGGCGGAGGGGCCGAAGTTGTCGTCCCAGCCGAGCCAGCCGTGGTGGCCCGCGTCGATGTAGTTGTAGACGTTGCCGATGTCACCGAGCTTGTCGAGGGCGTAGCCGACGCCCTTCTGGTAGTTGCCGTTGGTCTTCATCACGTCGCAGTTGGGCGTGGCCGTGGGGCGGCCGGAGACGTTGGTGACCAGGTTGGGCAGCGAGTCGATCTCGATCGAGGTGACGATGCGCAGATCCTTGTACTTGGGGTCGGCGAGGATCGTGACGATGGGGTCGATGAAGTCCCTCTTGTACTTGTCGATCTCTGTGGGGCCCAGTTCGCCGTTGGAGGACAGGGCGGAGCAGTCGCGGCCCGGCAGGTTGTAGACGACGAGCTGGACGACTTCTTCGCCGCTGCCCTTCTGGGCGAGCGCCGCGTCGAGGTGGTCGCGCAGGCCCATGCCGCCGCCGACACCGTTGATGGCCGCGATGCGGTCGAGCCAGACACCGGTGGGCTGGTTCGCGATGCGGGCGCCGCCGGGTTCGGCCTTGGCGTGCGCGGCCCACTCCGGGTTCACGTACACCTTCGCTCCGGCGTACGGGTTGTCGACGCGGCCCCCGGGTCCGGGGGGATCGGTGGGATCCGTGGGATCCGTGGGATCGGTGTCCGTGTTGCAGGTGACGCCGTTCAGCTTGAAGGTGGTGGGCAGGGCGTTGCTGCCGCTGTAGGAGGCGTTGAAGCCGAAGGAGGCGGAGGCGCCGGTGGACAGGGAGCCGTTGTAGGAGGCGTTCTTGGCGGTGACGGCGGCCCCGGCCTGGCTGATGTCGGCGTTCCAGCCGTTGGTGACCTTCTGGTTGCCCGCGTAGGACCAGGTGAGGTTCCAGCCGTTGACCGCGGCGCCGTTGTTGGTGACGGTGACGGCGGTGGTGAAGCCGCTGTCCCACTGGTTCTGCACCTTGTAGTCGACGCTGCAGGCCGGCGCCGCCGACACGGCGTCGGGCTGCGCGACGGCGGTGCCCGCGCCGGCGGCGCCGGTGAGGGCGAGTACGGTGAGCGCGGCGGTGCCGGCTCTCGATGTGATGCGGCTCATGGTGTGCGGTGTCCCTTCCGAGATGAGGAGAGTCGTGCGGTGTGAGGTGGTTGTGCGGTGTGAGGCGGTCATCCGTTCACGGTGCGCAGGTGATCGCGCAGGCCGGTCCCGAAGGCTGTCGGTGTGCCGTCGTAGGAGCTGATCAGGGACGGGCCGGAGGAACAGTCCCAGGTGTTCCACGTCCAGCCGAGGTAGGACTGCTCGCGGTCGTCGAACCACTTCATGACGCGGTCGATGAACCCGTGCGAGCAGGTGTTCTCGCCGATCTCCCCCGCCACCAGCGGCACTTGGGCGGCGACGGGCCCCAGCGTGGAGTCCCAGCAGCTCTCGGTGGAGCAGGTGTTGAAGTTGTAGACGTGCCAGGCCGCGGCGAGATTGCCGGCCGGGTCGGATGGCCGGTGGGCGAGCCATTGGCCGAGGTCGTTGGAGTAGGCGAGGCCGCCCGCGAGGATCACGTTCTTGGCGCCCGTGGCGCGGACGGAGTCGACGAGGTCCTGCATGCCGGCGACTTCGTAGTCGATGCCGGGGCAGGTGCCGCCGTCCTTCCAACAGGCCCACGCCTGAGCTGTGTTGGAAGTGGCTCGGTCCGGATAGGGTTCGTTGAAGAGATCGAAGACGACCGTCGGATCGTCCTTGTAGGTGCTCGCGACCGACGCCCAGAAGTCGGGAGCGTATCGGGCGTCCGGCATCGGCTTCTGGCAGGTGGCGTGGACGTCGGCGCAGCCGGCCGAGTTCCCGGTGTACCGGCCGTAGGACCAGTGCATCTCCAGGATGGGCGTCATGCCGTGGGCCTTGACCTTGGTGACCAACTCCTTGATGGCGGCGCGGTAGTTGTCGCCGCCGTATTCGGGTTTGATGTTGTCGAGGCCGAGCCAGCACTCCTCGTTGAGCGGGATCCGGACGGCGTTGGCCTTCCAGTCGGCGATGGCCGCGACGGATGCGTCGTCGACCGGGCCGTCGAAGATTCCGTAGCCCTGTACGCACATGAACTCGGCGCCGGAGCGGTTCACACCGAGGATCCGCCGGGTGGCACCGGAGGTGTCGACGAGTTTGTTCCCGGAGACCTTCAGGGCGGGGGCCTTCCCCTCGCCGCCCGGGTCGGTGGGGTCCGTGCCGTCGATGTCGCAGGTCGTGCCGTTCAGCTTGAAGACTGTCGGGGCGGTGTTGGCACCCGACCGCGACCCTATGAACCCGACCGAGACGCTTGCGCCGGAGGGAAGCGCACCGTTCCAGGACTCGTTGGTGGCGGTCACGGTCGCCTGGGACTGGGACCACTTCGCGGACCATCCCTGAGTGACCTTCTGCCCGTCGGCGAAGGCGAAGGAAAGGCTCCACCCGTCCTTGGCCGCAGCGTTGTTGGTGACCTTCACGGCGGCCTGGAAGCCGCTGTCCCACTGGCTGGTGATCGAGTACTCCACCGAGCACGCGGGGGCGGCCGCGGACGCGGCGTCGGTCATGGGGACGAGCGTGGCCGTCGAGACGACGCACGCGAGCAGAGTTGCGTGTAACGCGTGACGCGGGGGGTGGCGCATGAGCGACTCCTCGCAGCTCGGGCGCGACCGGCACATGGCCGGCGCGTCGACTGATGGAACCGCTCCCACTGGTTGCTGGTGGACTGTAGAGAACCAACTGTTGTTGAGCAATAGGGGGATCGGGAATTCCCGCTGTCGAATCAATTCGACTCTTCAAGCCTCTTGACCCTTAATTCCCGCGTCCCCATCCTTGGGAGCGCTCCCACTGGTTCACAGGTTGTATCCCCCAGCACCACGCCACCCCTCACTCTCCGGAACCCAAGGAGGAACCAGGGCATGCCACAAAGACGGGCCCGGCGGTTGTGGACCGCCGTCGCGGCCACCCTGGCACTACCGTTCGCCACCCTCGCCGCTCTTCCCGCCACCGCCGACGCGGCGGCGGTCGGATGCAGCGTCGACTACAAGACCAACGACTGGGGTTCCGGCTTCACCGCCGATCTGACGATCACCAATCGCGGCACCACGGCGATCGACGGCTGGACCCTCACCTACACCCACAGCGGCAACCAGAAACTGACCAGCGGCTGGAATGCGACCTGGTCGCAGTCCGGTAAAGCGATCACCGCGAAAAGCCTTTCGTACAACGCGAAGATCGCGCCCGGTGCCGCTGCCACGGCAGGCGCGCAATTCACCTACAGCGGCACGAATGCGGTGCCCACCGATTTCGCGGTCAACGGCGTCACGTGTGCGGGCGCTCATCAACCGCCGATCACGGTGCTCACCAGCCCGAAGGCCGGCGCCGTCTACTCGGCCGGCGACGCCGTCCCGCTCGCCGCCACTGCCGCGGCGGCCGACGGAGCAAGCGTCGACAAGGTCGAGTTCTACGACGACACGACCCTGCTCGGCACGGACACCACCGCACCGTACGAACTCAGAACGGACAACCTGAAGGCCGGGACGCACTCCCTGTACGCGAAGGCGTACGACAGCCAGGGCGCCTCCGGCGAGTCGACACCGGTCGGCATCACCGTCGCGGCCGGCCCCGCCCTGGTCGCCACTCCTTCACAACTCGGCGTCCAGCAGGGCAAGTCCGGCACCTTCAACGTCAAGCTGTCGACGCAGCCGACAGCCGACGTCACGGTCACGACGGCCCGCACGGGAGGCAACTCCGGACTGTCCGTGTCCTCGGGCGCGAGCCTGACCTTCACGCCGTCGAACTGGAACACGGCGCAGAAAGTGACCGTCACGGCCGACGCCTCCGGCACGGGCGCGGCCACCTTCGGCGTGACGGCCCCGGGCCACACCAAGGCCACGGTCACCGTCACGCAGCTCGCCGCGTCCAAGACGTACGATGCCCGCTTCCTCGATCTCTACGGGAAGATCACCAACCCGGCGAACGGCTACTTCTCACCGGAGGGCATCCCCTACCACTCGGTCGAGACGCTGATCGTCGAGGCCCCGGACCACGGCCACGAGACGACGTCGGAGGCCTACAGCTACCTCCTGTGGCTCCAGGCGATGTACGGCAAGGTCAGCGGCGACTGGTCGAAGTTCAACGGGGCGTGGGGCCTCATGGAGAAGTACATGATCCCCACCCACGCCGACCAGCCGACGAACTCCTCGTACAACGCCTCGAAGCCCGCGACGTACGCGCCGGAACACGACCTGCCGTCCCAGTACCCGGCGAAGCTCGACCCGTCGGTCTCCGCCGGCAGCGACCCGATCGCGGCAGAGCTCAAGAGCGCCTACGGTACGGACGACATCTACGGCATGCACTGGCTGCAGGACGTCGACAACGTCTACGGCTACGGCAACGAACCCGGTAAGTGCGAGGCGGGCCCGACTGCCACCGGCCCCTCCTACATCAACACCTTCCAGCGCGGCGCGCAGGAGTCGGTGTGGGAGACGGTGCCGCAGCCGACCTGTGACGCCTTCAAGTACGGTGGCAAGAACGGGTACTTGGACCTGTTCACCGGGGACGCCTCCTACGCCAGGCAGTGGAAGTTCACCAACGCCCCGGATGCCGACGCCCGCGCGGTGCAGGCCGCCTACTGGGCCAACGTGTGGGCCAAGCAGCAGGGCAAGGCCTCCGACGTCTCGGCGACCGTCGGCAAGGCCGCCAAGATGGGCGACTACCTGCGGTACTCGATGTACGACAAGTACTTCAAGAAGATTGGAAACTGTGTCGGGCCCACCACCTGCCCGGCCGGCACCGGCAAGGACGCCTCGCACTACCTGATGTCCTGGTACTACGCCTGGGGCGGTGCGACGGACACCTCGGCGGGCTGGTCCTGGCGCATCGGGTCGAGCCACACGCACGGCGGCTACCAGAACCCGCTCGCCGCGTACGCGCTGTCCTCCACCGCCGATCTGAAACCCAAGTCGGCGACGGGGCAGGCGGACTGGGCCAAGTCGCTGGACCGGCAGCTCGAGTTCTACCGCTGGCTGCAGTCGGACGAGGGCGCCATCGCGGGTGGCGCGACGAACAGCTGGGGCGGCAGCTACAGCACCCCGCCGTCGGGCACGCCCACGTTCTACGGCATGTACTACGACGAGGCGCCGGTCTACCACGACCCACCGTCGAACCAGTGGTTCGGCTTCCAGGCGTGGTCGATGGAGCGGGTCGCCGAGTACTACAAGGAATCGGGTGACGCCGACGCCAAGGCGGTCCTGGACAAGTGGGTCGACTGGGCCCTGTCCAAGACGACCATCAACCCCGACGGCACGTTCCGGATCCCCTCCACGCTCCAGTGGTCGGGCAAGCCCGACACCTGGAACGCCTCGAGTCCCGGCGCCAACAGGGACCTGCACGTCACTGTCGCCGACTACACCGACGACGTCGGTGTCGCCGCGGCGTACGCGAAAACCCTGACGTACTACGCCGCCAAGTCCGGTGACACACGGGCGAAGACGACCGCGAAGGCGCTGCTCGACGGCATGTGGGAGCACAACCAGGACGCCCTTGGCATCGCCGTGCCCGAGACCCGGGCCGACTACAGCCGGTTCGATGACCCGGTCTACGTGCCGAGCGGCTGGACGGGCACGATGCCCAACGGTGACAAGATCGACTCTTCGTCGACCTTCTCCTCGCTGCGCTCCTTCTACAAGGACGACCCCAACTGGTCCAAGGTCGAGGCGTACTTGGCCGGCGGGGCGGCGCCGACGTTCACGTACCACCGGTTCTGGGCCCAGGCGGACATCGCGCTCGCCATGGGTTCGTACGCGGAGCTGCTCGAGTAACGCCCCGCTGACGGCGGCTCCGTGCACACCGGGCGCCGGGCAGGCCCTCTTCCGGGGGGCCTGCCCGGCGCCCGGCCCCTTGCCGCCCTCGCTTTTGATCATTTCTTGTGTCCGAAGCGGTGTCCGTTCACCGGCCCGGGTCGTTGGTCCGGACATGACGACTCACACTCATTCTGCGGCCGACTCCCACCCGGACCTCGACAGTGCACGACTCAGCGACGTTCTCTTTGCCGAGGGTGTCGACGTCCACGAGATATGGCGCAAGGCCATCTCGGCCGACCTGTTCCGTCACCGCGCCGATGCCGGCACCGAAGAGCGGTGGCAGCTCTCCTACGAGCGGCTGCGGGCGCTCAACGACGAACTGCTTCGCCCCGAGGCCCTGGTGCAGGATCCGCGGGCACTGGCCGCTCTGCACGAGTGGACCGCGGTGGTGGACGGCGCGACGGCGACGGTGGCCGGCATCCACTACAACCTCTTCCTCGGAAGCCTGCTCGACGACCGCCTTTCACCGCCGCGTGACCTCAGCGCCTTCACCGGCCTGGTCCGCACCGGCACTTTCCTGTGCACCGAACGCGCCCATGGCAACGACGCGGCCGCGCTGGAGACCTGGGCCCGCTACGACCGTCAGCGCGAGGAGTTCGTGCTGAACACCCCGAACGAGGGGGCGCAGAAGTACATGCCCAACACCAGCGGGGCCGGGGGGCCCAAGAGCGCGGTGGTGGCGGCCCGGCTGTTGGCCGACGGCAAGGATCGAGGCGTCTTCCTGTTCCTCGTCCCGCTGAGCGACGATCATGGAACACTGCCGGGTATCACCGTGACCGTACTGCCCGAACGCGTCGGCAGTCCGGTGGACCACTGCACCACCAGCTTCGACCAGGTACGCCTGCCGCGTTCCGCGCTTCTCCAGGGCGAGCACGGACGGCTGTTGGCGGACGGCAGCTTCACCAGCACCGTGGGCAGCGCGCGCAAACGGTTCCTGCACGCGATCGCCCGGGTGACGGTCGGAAAGCTGTGCATGAGCGCCAGCGCGGTCGGCGGTAGCCGGGCGGCACTGGCGATCGCCGTCCGCTACGCCCACACCCGCCACATCTCCGGCCCGGTGGCGGGCCGGCGTGTTCCGCTGGCCGCGCACCGCAGTCACCACTCCCGCCTGCTGGAACGGGTGGCCACCGCCTACGCGATGACCTTCCTCCACCGCACGGTCACCGCACGCTGGATCACCCACGAACCCGGGGAACAGGCCGACAGCGAGCGGCTCGTGGCCCTGGCCAAAGGGTGGATCACCTGGCAGGCCCGGGAGATCATGATCGAGAGCCGGGAGCGTTGCGGCGCCCGCGCCCTGTTCCCGGTGAACGGGCTGGCGGAGTACTCCGCCAACGCGGACGGAGCGATCACCGCGGAGGGAGACAACCTCGCGATCTGGTGCAAGGCCGCAGCCGAGATGATCTTTGGGCACACTCTCGCTCCCCGGCCCCCGAAGGCAACCGGCCATGAGAGCCTGGAGGACCCCGACTTCCTGCGCCGGGGCCTCACCACCGCCGAGCGCCACTGGCACACGAGCGCCCGGCACGATCTGCGACGCGGTGAGCCCGGCGACGCGCTCGCGCGCTGGAACAACGCCTCCGCCGCCGCTCTGAGCCTGGCCGACGCCTACACCGTCGGCCAGGCCGCCGACGCCTTCGCCGCAGCCCTCACCCGCAAGACCGACCCCCACGCCCGGGCGGCGCTGAACGACCTGTACGTCCTGTTCCTGCTCAGCCAGGTGCAAACCCACAGTGGACTCCTCCTGGCCGAAGGCGCCCTCAGCGCCGAACAGGTCCGCGCACTGCCCCGGACCCGGCACACCCTCACCGCCCGGCTCGCTCCCTGCCTGCCGGCCCTCACCGAAGCCTTCTCCGTCCCCGAGGAACACCTCGCCACCCTGCCCATGCTGACAAGCCCCTGACCACAGCCCCTGGGCCACCACCGGTCCGGCCCGGCAGGAGCCGGCCGGAACCGGTGGGACCAGCTGCCCTGGCCCCAGACCTACAGCTGTGGCCGGCTCAGCGGTCTAGAGGCCGCCCAGTCCGGCCGGGTCGTCCGGTCGCCAGGTCGAGGGTTCGGCTCGGCGAAGGACCCGAGCGAGGTCGAGCGGCATGCCGGGGCTGGACGGACCGTGGATGGCCACTGCGCGCAGAGCTGCCGCACGGCGGAGGGCGGACAAAGTCTGCGGGCCTTGGTGATCAGAAGTCCCTCCGGCCGGAGTCGCTTGCTCGGAGATGACCCGCCGCCCCTCGTCCGTCGGTCCGGTGGGCAGCGGTTGTGCGCCGGACCGGGCCAGGGTGAGCACGGCCGGGAGCACGGCGCCGGCCGCGACGGCAGAGGCCATGCCCGCCTGGTCGTTGTGGCCCGACTCCCAGACCACCAGTGCGGCCATGGCGAAGAAGGCAGCCCCCTCGGCCAGGAGGATGAGGGTGCTGAGCCAGGTCTCGACTCGGGCACGCCGTGCCGGGTGAACGATCAGTCCTCTCCGGGCGAGGGCGTCACCGATCCTGCGGACGGCCACACTCCTCTTCGTCCGCTTCTCCACCCTCCTCGGCCGCACGGACCGGCCCGGTCGGCAAGCCGCGAGGGCGGCCTGCTCGACAGGGTCGTACGTCTCCGTGGCAGTGGCGGCGGTCCCGGTCAGGACGATCCGGTCGTTCTCGACGCCGATCAGACCAGCCCGCCACAGAACCGCGAGCGCGGCCTGTGCCACCCGTCGACGCCCTCCGCACAGGAACGCGAGCCCGTAGAGAGGCAGCTCCACCGGCCCCGGGGACGCCGCCACCGGCAGCAGCCGCAGCCGCCTGCGAGCGAATACGACGCCCAGGGCCGCCCACCCCACCAGGCACCAGACAAAAAGCGCACAGCCCACCCACATGCCATCCACCCCCGGTCCCACATTCTCCGCCGCCGGACCGCCCTCCGCCAAGAGGAGCGGAACAGGGGGATCGCCCTCCTGGCCGCCACGTGGTTGACGGCCCCTTGCACACCGTCGCGGGCACCTTCCAACGGCCGTGCCACCAGGGCAGTGTGGCGGCGAGCGCCTGGCATGAGAGGTTGCGGAAGGACCTGCGCGCGCTCGGCGCGAACATCCGTGTCGACGGGCGTCATGGTGTGTCGCCCGAGTAGTGGAGACGGCAACTGACGCCTGGCCCGGGTCGGCGGGGCTCGCCGGGGCGCGGGTCGTACAGGGCGCGGCCGCCGGGCCAGCGGGAGAGCTCGGTGGTCAGGGCGACGCCGGCGTCGACGTCCTCGGTCCGCCAGCCGTGGATGTCCAGCAGGAGGCCGTCCAGCGGACCGCCGACCAGTACGGCGTAGGTCCGGTGCGGGAGCGGGCCGGGACAGGGGTCGTCGTGCTCCGCGCCGTAGACGCGGCCGTTCAGCAGCTGCTCGTCTCCGTTCATCCGATCAGCTTCCCAGCCGCCACCGACAACCGGCCGGCGCCGGCGGGCCCCGCCTGGGCGGGGGCCGGGCCCGACTGTGGCTCCGCCCCCTGCTAGCCGGTCGTGCCGTCGAGCATCTCGCGCAGAATGTCCAGGTGGCCGTTGTGGCGGGCCGTCTCCTCGGTGAGGTGGAGAAGGATCCAGCGCAGGTCGACGTGGAGGCCGTTGCGGATGGTTCCCTCGGCCCGCCTGTCCAGGTCGTTCGCGGCGACCAGTTCGCGGTAGCGGGCGCTCTGTTCCGCGTACTCGTCGAGCAACTGCGTGAGCGGGAAGTCGACGGCGATACGCATCTCGCGGTCGGGATCCTCGTCCGTCATAGGAGCTTGGTCCTCCTCGCCGAGGAAGATCACCTGGAACCAGTAGTACTCGACCCAGCGGAGATGGTTGATCACTCCGCTCATGGTCATCAGCGGTGAACCCGGCAGGAGCGCCTTACGGGCGTTCTCCGCGGAGACCCCGGCGCACTTGGCGCGGGCGGTGTCCCGTGCGTAGTCGAGGAACGTGGTGAGCTGGGTACGCTCGTCCCATGCGGGCGGCGTGTCGTTGATTGTGGTCATCGCGCAGAGCGTCCCCGATCACCGTGCCCGCTGTCGAGGCGTTTTCGATGAACCCCGCCTGTTCCGCCCAGAGCCTTCTCCGGGGAGAGCTACAACGACGGCGGGCCGCCCGCCCCGAGCCGCCGGACCGGCCCTAGTCTCCCCCGCCTCCGTCACCGCCCCCGTCCCCGCCGTCCCCGCCGTCTCCCCCGTCGCCACCGTCGGAACCCCAGCCGTCGCCGCCGCCCGGTTCGTTGTCATCACCACCACTGCCCAGGTTGCTGAACCAGGGACGGTCCCAGGCGTCGTCGGTGGCGACCGGCTCGCCGGAGCCGGTGTGCGGGCGTCGGAGCCGGAAGCGGGCCGTGCCCGTGTTGTCGCCGAGGCCGAAGGTCACCGCGAAGGCCTGGGCCATGACGGTGTCGAGGGGGTCCGTGCTCTCGTAGTGCACGGCGGCCAGGGGCAGCAGCACCGTGCCGGGTTCCAGGTCGGGGCGGCGCGGTGGTCGCCGTATCGATGCGACCCGCCGCTCGTCGCGCAGCAGCCAGGAACTCGTGGAGTCCGCCCGTCGCAGCTCCCAGACCCCCTGGGGCAGCCGCGCCCGCACATGGCTCTTGGCCTTGCGCAGCTTCTTCCGCAGGACGAGAACGGCCGATACGTCCCCGACGTTCATCCGCAGCCCTTGCGCCTGGTCGGCGGTGCTGCTCAGCAAACCGCGCGGCGCCCGTATCCGTACGCGAGGAACGTCCGGCCCCCAGACGTCCACGCGGACCAGTCGGCGGTCCACCGCCACGCTCACCTGGCCGGCGGGCCCATGCGCGTACCGTCGGGCCATCCACAGCGGTACGTCCTCCGCCCGCGCCTGCTCCGCCAGGGCACGCACGCGCTCGGGCCCGCCGCAGTGCTGTACCGCCAACGATCCGAGTTGCCGCGCGAACTCGGCCGCCTGGCGTACTTTCACGGGGACGGCCGTACCGGTGACGCGGGTGACCGGGACGAGGCCGCTGTCGGCGGCCAGCTGGTCCAGCGGACGTTCCGAGCCGCCACCCCCGAGCCACTGGCCGCGCTGGAACGCGTCCGCCATGGCCGGCAGGTTCAGCTCGCTCAGCGGCGTGACCTTGCCACCTCGACGCAGGGATTCCTCCGTCAGCTCGACGGTCCGCGCCAGTGGATTCCACGACTGTTCCTTGTAGAGCGCCTGGCTCATGCCATCCCCCGTGTCCGTGCGGTACGGCGACCGAGTCTATCGGGCCCTGAGCCGGGCCGGCCGGGAGCGGGCGGGGGCGGACACTCGCCTGATTCATCGAGGGTGGCGTCGACTCGCTCACCTCGGGCAAGACCCTGCGCCTGCTGACTTCACACAAAAGTCAGCTTTCCCATCCAGTGCCGGGGTTCGAAGAGGGGGGTGGTGGCGCCGCCTATGGGCTCGAACGACAACTTTCGCTTTTCCTTTTCCTCGCTCTCCTGGAAGGACAATGAAGGGGCACTCTTGGCGCAGCCCGATGGCTGCTTGCTGTCGGTGAGTTCCGCGGGCGCGGTGCGCAGCAGGGCCGGCTCCTGGGAGAACACCTGCGCCTTGTACACGCACTTCTCCCCCATTTCGCTGATGGACACAAGACGGATGTCGCGTTTCGTCGCCCCGCGCCCCATGGTGACTTCGAAGCGGTAGGTGCCGTCCTGTCCCCGGCCGTTCCACGAGCCCCGATATTTCTGCGGCAGCGCGCCCTTGGCGGGCGTTGCCTTTTCGAACGTGTCAGGTTCGTAGCTGGTCTTCCCGTCGTTGCGGTGATCGTAGTAGCCCGTGTCGTCCTCCCACTCGTAGTTCCCGTCCCATGTGGCCACGAACGCCCCCGTACCGTCCAGGACGGAGGAGCCGTAGTCCTCGGTGTCGTGCTCGCACTTGCCCGCCTCGGACTTGGGGCTCGCGCTCTTCAATCGACTCGTGCCGAGCTTGATCGAGTCGCTTTTGGATTCGGTGATGGTGCTGTCCCAGACGCACAGCCGGTCCTCGTTCAACACGGAGTACTCGGCGGTGTCCTCCGCGCCGATGACCAGTCGTGCGGTCACCCCCTCTATGGGGACGCCCTGGTTGTCCTTCAGATCGAGAGCCCCCTCCCAGCTTCCCCGCAACGTTTTCGGAGCACTCAGCGATGTTCCGCTCTGCCACGGGCGGAGCGCGAACAATCCGCCGATGACGACGAGCGCCACGGTGACTGCCGCCCCCGCGACGACGGCCGGGCGGCCTCGCCGCTTCAGGGTCTGCGCCGGACCGTCGTGGTCCCGCCCGGCCGTGGGCGCGAGCGCGTCCGGCGGGGAGGCCGTGGGCGGTTGCGCGGCCCGGGGTGAGGGCGCAGGCCTGGCAGGCAGCGGCGGAGTGGGGCCCTGGTCCGATGCGAGGACCGTGCGCGGGCGCAGTGGGTCGAAGTCCAGCAACTGCGCGGCGTGCCGCCCCAGCTGAGCGAGCAGCGCGCCCGGCAGCCATTCGTGGGCCTCTGCCGTGGTGGTGCGGGCGGCCACCTGCTCCGGCGTGGGGCGCTGTGCCGGGTCCTTCCGCAGGCAGTCCCGCACGAGGCCGAGGAGCCCATGCGGCAGCCCGTCCAGGTCCGGCTCTTCCTCGGCGACCCGGAACAGCTGGGCGTGCAGCCCGTTGCCGGTCGACCCGAAGGGCTGGCGTCCCGTGGCGGCGTACGCGAGGACCGAACCCAGGCAGAACACATCCGAGGCGGGGGTGACGTGGAGCCCCCGCACCTGTTCCGGGGACATGAAGCCGGGCGAGCCGATCAGCATTCCGGTGCGGGTCTGCAGGCTGTCCCCGCTGATGCTGTCCATCGCGCGTGCGATACCGAAGTCGATGACCCGGGGCCCGTCCACGGTGACCAGGACATTGGACGGCTTGAGGTCGCGGTGGACGAGGCCCGCCTCGTGGATGGCCCGCAGGGCGCGCGCGAGCCGGTTGGCCAGGACCCGCACCGACTGTTCGGGCAACGGACCGTGCTGCTCCGCCACTACGGCGTGCAGATCGGGCCCGGGGACGTACTGCGTCGCGACCCAAGGTGTCTGCGCGTCCGTGTCCGCGTCGAGCACGGCCGCGGTCCAGGTCCCCCCAACCCGCTTCGCCGCGGTGACCTCGCGTGCGAACCGCGAGCGGAATTCGGGGTGCTGGGCGAACTCGGTCTGCACGACCTTGACCGCGACCGTGCGCCCGCCTTCGGATCGGGCGAGGTAGACCCGGCCCATGCCGCCGGCACCCAAGCGTGCGATGAGGCGGTAAGGGCCTATGTGGGGCGGGTCTTCGGCGGTCAGCTGATCCACGAAGAGGGAGAGTAGCCCAACTCCCCGACGGCCGTGTCCGTTGTGCGCTCAGAGGTCGTTTTGACCGACATGCGGCGACCCGCCTGTGCGAAGGTGGGCAACGGCCCGGCAGCGGGTAGGTGGCACACCCTCGGACAGGTAGACAGGTGAACAGGTGGACATGAACGACAAGGACCTCGCGGCCTTCACCGCCCTCGCGGATCCCGCCGTGTACGTGGTCACGGTGGCCGCTGACGGACAGCGAGCCGGCTGTCTGGTCGGCTTCGCGAGCCAGTGCTCACTGAGTCCCGTCCGCTTCTCCGTGTGGCTCTCCAAGGCCAACCACACCTACCGTCTGGCCCTGGCGGCGGACACGCTCACCGTCCACCAACTGCCGAAGAACCGGCTCGACCTCGCCGAACGCTTCGGCTCCGCATGCAGCGCCGAGACCGACAAGTTCGACGGCTTGGCGTGGTCCGAAGGGGCGGAGGGCGCGATCGTCCTGACCGACGCTCTCGCCTGGTTCACCGGGCGCGTCCACGACCGGTACGACGGGGGCGACCACGTGGCCTTCGTGCTCGACCCTATCGCCGCCCACACCAAGGCCAGCGTGGACGAGCGGGACGGCCGGGCCGTGCTCACGCTGTACGACGCGAGCGACATCAGCGCAGGTCACCCGGCCTGACCCAGCGCGGGAGTCACGGCTCGGAAACCCACGGCGTCCGCCCTCGCGGGCCCGCCGCGGCGCTCACCCCGCCGGGCGGCGCCAGCACCCCTCCGCCCCGGCAGAGCCGACCGCATCGCCGGCGCCGTCCCGCCCCAGCCGCGTCAGGCGCCGCAGCGCGGGCAGTGCCCCGGCGATCGCGCGGCGCTCCTCCGGAGTGAGCAGCGCGATCAGCGGCGTCAGCTGCTCGGTCCGTTCCCCGCGCCGCGACTCGCCGACCTCCCGACCCTTCTGGGTGATGCGCACCAGAACGGCGCGGCCGTCGCGCGGGTCACGTCCGCGTTCCACCAGGCCGTCGCGTTCCAGGCGCTTGACCAGCTGGGTGAGCCCCGGCTGGCTGAGCTGTTCGCTCGCGATCAGCTCGGTCAGCCGTTTCGGGCGGTCGGCGCAGGCCAGGGCGTCAAGCACCGACAGCGTGCTGAACGCGTGGTTTCGCCGACGCGGCAGGCGGATGTAGAAACGGTTGAACTCCTCGACGACGTCGATGAACTGAGTCATATTCAGATCGTTCCCGGAGGCACGCACGCGGAGAGCCTATAGCTTGCGGAGTGGCGATGTATTGATAACTTACAGAAGTTGCTTATGGTGTTCTGGGTGGCCGCCGCCGCGGCGCGCCGCGACATGCCCGGCTGCCCTCTCTTCACCGTGGAACCCCCCAACCGTCGTGAGAGGAACGCATGACTGTTCGTGTAGGTATCAACGGCTTCGGCCGCATCGGGAGGAACGTCTTCCGGGCGGTCGCCGCCCGGGGTGCGGATGTGGAGATCGTCGCGGTCAACGACCTGGGCGACGTACCGACCATGGCCCACCTGTTGGCCTACGACTCGGTCCTCGGCCGCTTCCCGGAGGAGATCACCGCCGAGCCCGGCGCGATCCGGGCCGGCGACAAGACGGTCAAGGTCCTCGCCGAGCGCGACCCGGCCCAACTGCCCTGGGGCGACCTGGGCGTGGACGTCGTCATCGAGTCCACCGGCATCTTCACCAAGGCCGAGAAGGCCCGCGCGCACCTCGACGGCGGCGCCAAGAAGGTGATCATCGCCGCGCCGGCCGACGGGGAGGACGTCACCCTCGTCCTCGGCGTCAACGACGACGCGTACGACCCGGAGCGGCACGCGATCATCTCCAACGCCTCCTGCACCACCAACTGCCTCGGCGTCCTCGCCAAGGTGCTGCACGAGAGCGTCGGCATCGAGTACGGGATGATGACGACCGTCCACGCCTACACCCAGGACCAGAACCTCCAGGACGCCCCGCACAAGGACCTGCGCCGCGCCCGCTCGGCGGCGATCAACGTGGTGCCGACGTCCAGCGGCGCGGCCAAGGCCATCGGTCTGGTCCTGCCCGAACTCCAGGGCCGGCTCGATGCGTTCGCGCTGCGCGTCCCCGTGCCCACCGGGTCCGTCACCGACCTGACGGTCACCACGAGCCGCCGCACCACCGTCGAGGAGATCAACGAGGCGTACGCGAAGGCCGCCGCCGGCGCGTACAAGGGGCTGCTCTCCTACACCGAGGCGCCCATCGTCAGCTCCGACATCGTCACCGACCCGGCCTCCTGCATCTACGACGCCGGTCTCACCCGGGTCATGGGGCCGCAGGTCAAGGTCGTCGGCTGGTACGACAACGAGTGGGGCTACTCCAACCGCCTCATCGACCTGGCGCTCAAGGTCGGCACCTCGCTCTAGGTCCTGCCGACGGCCGGGGGGCCGTCGGCGGTCCGCCCGGCTTGAGCCGCCGCCGCGGCGGGGTCTTGAGCCGGGCGTGCGCACGTCCAGGTGGCCCAGTGGGCTGTCGGGCGGCCACGTGGTCACCCTAGAAAAATAGCGCACACTTATATAATCTCGTTGACGCATTGATGGTCGGCGCCTCGCGAGGGGTACGCGGTCCGCACCAGCTTTCCATGGCGCAATGGCGCGTCTTGCTCCGACATTTCCGCGACTCGGCGTCGCCGGCGCCGTCGGCCTGTCCAGGAAATTGCCTTTGCTGTCGATCCGGGGTGCTTCCAGAAGAATGCGGGAGGCCCTCGGGGAAATGAGCATGCCCGCATGAAGGAACTCCCGACGCTACCGTTCGACAATCCGTCCGTCATGGGCATCGCGCCCCAAATGCGCGCACTGCAGCAGGAGGGGCCGATCACCAAGGTGCGGGCGGCCGGTGAGGACGCCTGGCTGGTCACCCGCTACGACGAGGTGCGCACCCTGCTCGCCGACCGCCGGCTCCGTCTCAGCAATCCCGACCGCGAGCAGTCGGCCCAGAGCGCGGCCAGAGGCTTCATGGTCGCCCTGATGGCGGGGGACGACTGCGACACCGAACCGGCCAGGCACGGGCAGATGCGCGAGCTGCTCGTCCCACTGTTCACCACGCAGCGCATGCGCCGCATGCAGACCCGCATCGAGCACCATGTGGACGAGCTGCTCGAGGAGTTGGCCGCCTCTTCCCCGCCGATCGACCTGCACCGCGCGCTGTCGTTCCCGCTGCCGACCATGGTGGTCTGCGATCTGCTCGGCGTGCCGCTGGCCGACCGGGAGCGGTTCGGCCAGTGGGCGAGAGGCACCTTCGACCACAGCGACGACCAGCACTCGGCGAACACCTTCAAGAAGGTCGTCGACTACATGATGGAGCTGGTGGCGCGCAAGCGCGCCGAACCGGGCGACGACATCCTCTCCGAGCTGATCACCGCCAAGGGCGGCACCCTGTCCGACACGGAGATCGTCGACTTGGGCAGCGCCGTGCTGCTGTTCGGCTACGAGACCACCATCGTACGCATCGACCTGGGCACACTGCTGTTGCTGCGCAACCCCGTCCAGCGCGCGCAGCTCGTCGAGGACCCCGGCCTCGCACCGGCCGCGGTCGAGGAGATTCTGCGCCTGAGCGTCGGCGGCAAGGGGTCCAACGCGCTGATACCCCGCTACGCGCACAGCGACATCACCGTCGGCGACACGGTGATCCGGGCCGGGGACGCGGTGAAGCTCGCCATCGGCGCGGCCAACATAGACGAGCGGGCCTACCCCGCGGGCGACGTGCTGGACCTGCACCGGGACAGGCCCAAGTCGCACCTGGCGTTCGGGCACGGCGCCCGCCACTGCATAGGCCGCACGCTGGCCCGGATCGAGCTGACCGCCGTGTTCGCGAGGCTGTTCCAACGGCTGCCGGACCTGCGGCTCGCGGTCCCCGAGGATTCCCTGCGGTGGCAGGAGCACCGGATCACCGGCGGGTTCGACGAAATCCCGGTGACCTTCTGAGCGGTTTCGGCAGAACCGTCGCACACCCGCCAGCGGAAACCGTCGAACGAAACGAACACGGCATCCCGCAAGTGAGTTGACGACCCCTCAGGCAATTTGAGGGTTGGAAATGCATCGCCGGGCTATATAGGCTCTTGGTCCATCGATTCGAGCCGTCGGTCCGCCCGGAGGTGTGACGCTCCTTTCCCCACGCGCCAGTTATCACGAGGACAAGGAACCATGACGGACACTTTCAGCGACTACGTCGACTGCGCGCCTCTTCTCGACGACCGTGAGGCCCTCGACCGCTTCTATGAAGAGCACGGCTATCTCTATCTCCGTGGCGCCCTGGACCGCGCACTGGTGCGGACCGCCGCCGAGCAGATGCTCCAGGGCCTGATCGCGCTCGGCCACGCCGCCCCCGACACCACGCTCGACACCCTTGCCATCGACTCCTTCGAGGCGGTCGACGAGGTGGCGATGCACGAGTACGTCAAGTACGACGAGCTGTGGAACCACCCCACGACCGTCAAGCTGTGGGAGCAGGTCTTCGGCGAGCCCGTCTTCGTCTTCAAGTCGACGACGATCCGCTACTACCCCTCCGCCGCGGGCTCCGCGGAGCCCAGCTTCCTGACCCCGCTGCACCAGGACGGCTTCTACATAGGCCCCAACAAGGACTTCCGCACCGCCTGGATACCGCTGCTCCCGACGAGCCCCGCCATAGGCGGCGTCGCCCTCGCCGACGGCAGCCACAAGAGGGGCCCCCGCGAGCACGTCGTCACCGAGAACTTCCGCCGCTTCGGCCACCCCGTGCGCGGCATCCCCGCCGAGGAGTTCGACGCGGACGAACAGCTGCTGTTCTCGCCCATGGAACCGGGTGACGTGCTCCTCTTCCACGCCTTCATGTGCCACAAGTCCATCCCGAACGTCTCCGTGGCCCCGGCCGGCATGCGGATGTCGATGGACACCCGCATCCAACCCGCCACCTCGCACCGCGGGTTCAATTCCATGACCCCCTGGCCGGAGTCCGCCAAGGACGCCTCCAAGGGCATCCTTTCGAAGATCACCGGCACTCCCGCCACCGCCGAATGACCGACTCACCCCCGCACGCGCTTCCACCGTCCCCCACGAAAGCCCGGGTAGACAACGCATGACGAACCGCGAGGGCCTGCCCTCCGTCAAGGGGTCCGACGCGGCCCCGGAGCCCTCTGCCCGTACGGAGCCGGACGCCGCGGGGCTCACCGGCATCGCCCTCGTGGTGGTGCTCACCGGCTACGCCCTGTCCATCGTGGACGCCTCCATCGTCAACGTGGCGCTGAACCCGATCAGCGACGACCTCCACGGCGGCCCCGCCGCACTGGAGCTGGTGGTGTCCGGTTACGGACTCACCTACGCCCTCGGGCTCGTGCTCGGCGGCCGGCTCGGCGACGCCTTCGGCAGGCGCCGCCTGTACGCCTACGGACTCGCCGCCTTCACCCTGACCTCGGCGCTCTGCGGACTCGCCCCGACGATCGAGTTCCTCGTCGCCGCCCGGCTGCTCCAGGGCGCCGCCGCCGCCATGCTCGTACCGCAGGTGCTCGCGACGATCCAGGCGGCCACCCAGGGTCAGGCGCGCGCCCGCGCCATCGGCATGTACGGCGCGACCGCCGCCCTCGGCATGGTCGTCGGACAGATCCTGGGCGGACTCCTCGTCTCGCTGGACGTCGCGGGCATCGGCTGGCGAGCGGTCTTCGCGATCAACGTGCCGATCGGGGTGGCCGCGCTGCTCGCCGTCCGGCGCGTCCCCGCGACCAAGGCGGACGCCAAGCCCGGCTTCGACCCCAAGGGCACCGCCCTGTTCGGCCTCACCATGGTCTGCGTCCTCACCCTGGTCGTGGCGGGCCCCGACCTGGGCTGGCCGCTGTGGCTGTGGTCACTGCTCCTGGTCGCCGCGGCGAGTGCGCTGGCGCTGGCCCGGGCCGAACGCGGCCTGGAGGCGCGAGGCGGCTCACCGCTGCTGTCCCCGACGGTCCTGTCCCACCCGGGGATGCGCAGGGGCCTGGCGGCCATGGTGCCGTTCTCGGCCGGCTTCGGCGCCTTCCTGTTCGTCTACGCACTGGTCGCGCAGGGCCACTTCGGCTTCGACGGCCTCGAATCCGGCGGCGGCCTGGCGCCGTTCGCCGTGGCGTTCTTCGCGGTGACCCTGTTCACCCCGAAGATCGCGGCGGCCCTGGGCGCCCGCATCGTCACCCTGGGCGCCTGCGTCCAGAGTGCGGGCCTGCTGCTCCTCGCGCTGGTCATCCGGTTCGGCTGGCCGCACCCCTCCCTGGCGCTCGTACTCGTCGGGATCGGCCTCTACGGCGTGGGCGCCGCGCTGACCGGGCCGACACTGTTCCGGATGATCCTCGCCGACGTACCCACGGCCCAGGCCGGGATGGGCAGCGGTGTGCTGGTGACCAGCCAGCAGATGGCGACCGCGCTGGGCGCGACCGTGGGCGGAACCCTCTATCTGTCCATGGCCGACTGGCAGTCGACGATGCCGGCGGCCGTGGCCGTCCTCGCCCTCCTCGCGTGCTGTTCGGTGATCGTCCTCGCGATCAGCCTGAAACTCCCCGACCCCAGGTGATGCTGCACCCCGTGCACGACGCGTACTGACCCAGACCCTCTCGCAGGCAGCGGCGCGCCGTCCTTCGGCGTATCCGCGCACAGGAGTGGAGGCAGCCAAGTGCAGTTACGGACGGACACAGCCGTGGTGACCGGCGCCGCCAGCGGCATCGGACTCGCCCTCAGCGCCCGTTTCGCCCGGGCCGGCATGGCCGTGGTCATGGCGGACGTCGCGGGTGACGCGCTGCGCGCGCGGGCCGGCGAACTCACGGCGCGCGGCGCGAAGGTCACCGCGGTGAGCGCCGACCTGACCGACCCGGACGCCGTCGCACGCCTCGCGGGCACCGCGTTCGACGTGCTCGGCGACATCGACGTGGTCTGCAACAACGCCGGGGTCCTCGGCCCCGTGGGACAGCCCCTGTGGGAGGTGCCGCTGGAGCGGATGCGGCAGGTCTTCGAGGCGAACCACTGGGCGCACGTCCTGGTGTCCCGCGCCTTCATCCCGCCGCTCCTCGAGCGTGGCAGGCCCGCCCACCTGATCCACACCGCCTCGATGTCCGCCTTCGCCGTCGGCGCGGGCAGCGCCGCCTACGCCGCCTCCAAGCACGCCGACCTCGCGGTCGCCCGCAGCCTGCGCGCCGATCTGCGGGACACCCCGATCCGGGTGTCGGTGCTGTGCCCGGGACGGGTCGACACCCCCATGGTCCAGGGCCTGACCGCGCCGCGCGGCGCGGGCGGTGACACCTCCGTGAGCGCCGAGGACGTCGCCTCACTCGTGTGGGAGGCCCTCGGCTCCGACCGCTTCTACCTCTTCAGCAACTCCGACGCCCCGCTGCGGCTGCGTGATCAGTTCGACGACGTATGGCGTCATGTCTCCCTTCCGCCCCCTTCCCCCGAGGAGGAGCTGTGCCACACGCCGAGAGCGACGACCGAAGCGATGAAACCCTGACCATCGACCTGGAGGCGGTGCGCGAGAAGTACCGCCAGGAACGCGACAAGCGCAGCACCGGCCGCAGCTACCAGTTCGCGCGCGGCGACTTCAGCGGCTACGCGCGCGACCCGTACACCGAGCGGCGGGAGCGCCCGCCCGTCACCGACGAGGTGGACGTCGCCGTCGTCGGCGCCGGCATCGGCGGCCTGCTGACCGGCGCCCGCCTGCGCCAGGAGACCGGCCTCGACCGCATCCGGCTGATCGACGAGGCGGGCGACGTCGGCGGCACCTGGTACTGGAACCGCTTCCCCGGCGTGCGCTGCGACGTCGAGAGCTACATATACATGCCGCTGCTCGAAGAGACCGGCACGATACCCACGGAGAAGTACTCCACCGGGCCCGAGATCTTCGCCCACCTCCAGCGGATCGCCCACCAGTACGACCTCTACCGCGACGCCCTCTTCCAGACCGCCGTCACCGAACTGCGCTGGGACGAGGCCGCCGAGAGGTGGCTGGTGAGCACCGACCGCGGGGATCTGTTCCGGGCGCGGTACGTGGCCATGTCGATCGGCCTGATGCACCGCCCCAAGCTCCCCGCCGTGCCCGGCCTCGAGACGTTCGCCGGGCACTCCTTCCACACCAGCCGCTGGGACTTCGACTACACCGGCGGGGACAGCACCGGCGGCCTGACCGGGCTGAAGGACAAGACGGTCGGCGTCATCGGCACCGGCTCGACGACCATCCAGCTCGCCCCGCACCTCGCCGAGTGGGCCGAGCGGCTCGTCCTCTTCCAGCGCACCCCCGCCACCGTCGACGTGCGCGGCAACCGGCCCACCCCGCCCGACTGGGCGGACGGCCTCCAACCGGGCTGGCAGCAGCACCGGATGGAGAACTTCCACGCCCTGACCTCCGGCATCCCACAGGACGAGGACCTGGTCCAGGACCGCTGGACCCAGACCACGGCCAAACTGGCCGCCGCGATCCTGCCGACCGGCGACACGGGGGGCGATCCGAAGGAGCGGGCGCTGGCGGCCGAGCGGGCGGACTTCCTCAAGATGGAGGAGTTGCGGGCCCGCATCGACAGCGTCGTCACCGACCCCGCGACCGCCGCCGCCCTCAAGCCGTACTACCGCGTGTACTGCAAGCGGCCCTGCTTCCACGACGGCTACCTCCACACCTTCAACCGGCCCAACGTCACCCTCGTCGACACCCAGGGGCGGGGCGTGGAACGGCTCACCGAGGCCGGGGTGGTCGCGAACGGCCGGGAGTACCCGGTCGACTGCCTGATCTTCGCCACCGGCTATGAGCATGAGTTCGCCGTCCCCTACACCGAGCGCGCCGGGTACGACATCGTCGGCCGCGACGGCGTGAAGCTGTCGCAGAAGTGGGCGGACGGGGCGCGCACCCTGCACGGACTCCAGGTGAACGGCTTCCCCAACTGCTTCATCCTCTCCAAGATCCAGGCGGGCCGGCACGTCAACATCGCCTACATGCTGGGCGAGCAGACCCGGCACCTCGCGTACATCGTCAAGAGCGTCGAGGAGCGCGGACACCGGGTCGTGGAGGCGTCGGAGGCCGCCGAGAAGGAGTGGGTCGAGGAGATCCTCCGGCTCGCCAGCAACGATCTCGACTTCCTGGAGAACTGCACCCCCGGCCTCTACAACAACGAGGGCGACCCGAGCGCGATGCCCCGGCTCAACTCCAGCTACGGCGGCGGCTCGGTGGAGTTCGTCAACATCCTCAGGCGCTGGCGCGCGGCGGGCGACCTCGCCGGCCTCGAACTGCGCTGACCACCCGACCCTTCTGCGAAAGGCGGCAACGCCCATGGACGTCACGCCGATACCCGGCGCCGCACTCGGCGCCGTCGTGGACGGCGTCCGTGTCACCGGCGACATGGACAAGACCCGGACCGAGGAGATCCGGGCGGCGCTCGACGCGCACCTCGTCCTCGTCTTCCGTGGCCACCCAAGACCCTCCGACGAGGAGTTCCTGGCCTTCGGCCGCCACTTCGGGCACATCCCGAAGACCGGCCTGACCAGCGGTGCCCACCCCGACCACAACGAGATTCTGATCGTGTCCAACCTGGTGGAGGACGGCCGCAAGATCGGCGTCGGCGACGCCGCGTGGATGGACTGGCACACCGACTACTCCTTCCGTCCCCGCGTCTCCCAGGTCGGCTTCCTCGAAGCGCTGGAAGTGCCGGCCTCCGGTGGCGGACGGACCCTCTTCACCGACATGTACGCCCTGTACGAGTCGCTGTCGCTCGAAGAGCGCGGGCGCCTGCACTCCTACCGCGTACGCCACGCCCTGCGCACCGGGTACGAGGAGACCATCGAGGAGCAGCTCCAGGGCGAGGTGTCCCTCGGTGAGCGAACCGAGGAGATCCAGCCCGAGGACGGCACCTCGACCATCCACCCGCTGATCGCCCGCAATCCGCGCACCGGCCGCCAGTCGGTCTACGTCAGCACCCTGAACACCAAGCGGATCGTGGATCTCGCGCCCGACGACAGCCGCGAGCTGCTCGACGGGCTCCTCGCGCACGCGGGCAGACCCGAGTTCACCTACGCCCACACCTGGCAGCCGGGGGACATCGTCATGTGGGACCAGCTCGGCACCATCCACGCCAAGGAGGCGTTCGACCCGGCCGAACGGCGCGTCATGCGCCAGGTCGTCAGCATCTTCGACGACCCGACGGCCCCCTGGCACGCGCAGGTCGCCGCATGAGCGCCCCTCCCGCCTTTCTCAGCCACAGCCGGGTCACGCTCACCCCGGCCCTGCGGGCCGCCGTCGACCGGCTCGACCGCCGCTCACGCCACCAGGCCGCCTACCACTTCGGGTGGATCACCGCCGGGGGCGCGCCCACCAGCGCCGACCCGGGTAAGGCCGTACGGCCGGCGCTCGCGCTCCTGTCGGCCGAGGCGGTCGGCGCACCGCCGGAGGTCGCCCTGCCCGGCGCCGTCGCCGTGGAGCTGGTGCACAACTTCTCCCTCGTGCACGACGATCTGATGGACGGCGACGAGGAGCGTCGCCACCGGCGCACGGTGTGGAAGCTGTGGGGCCCCTCCAGCGCCATCCTGACCGGTGACGCCATGCTCGCGCTCGCCCAGGAGGTGCTCCTCGACAGCGGCTCGCCGGCCGCGGCGCCCGCCGCCCGGCTCCTCGCGCGCACCACCCGGCACCTGATCCGCGGTCAGGTCCAGGACCTCGGCTTCGAGCAGCGCAGGCACGTCACGGTCGAGGAGTGCCTCGACATGGCCGCCGGGAAGACCGGCTCGCTGCTGTCGGCGAGCGCCGCGATCGGCGCCGTACTGGCCGGTGCGCCGGAGGCGGCGGTGGACGCCCTCGCGCTCTACGGCGACCATCTCGGCATCGCCTTCCAGCTCGTCGACGACGTGCTCGGCATCTGGGGCGATCCGGCGGTCACCGGCAAGCCGGTCCACTCCGATCTGCGTTCCCGCAAGAAGTCCCTGCCGGTGAGCCACGCCCTGAACCAGGACGGGCCGCTCGGCGACGAGCTGGCGACCTGGCTCGCCACCTCCGGCGACCCCGACGAGGAGGAGCTGCGGCGGGTGGCCGGCCTGATCGAGGGCGCGGGCGGCCGGGACTGGGCGCTGGCCGAGGCCGCCCGGCGCATGGCGCTGGCCGAGGACGCGCTGGGCGGCGTCGACCTCGACGCCGGAGCGCGGGGTGAACTCGTCGCGCTCGGCCGGTTCGTCGTCGACCGGAAGGTCTGAACTCCGCCCGCCCCCTCCCCCGGTCCGTCCCCGCCGCACTCCGTACGCACACCCGACACCAGGGGCAGCGCCGCCCCGGTGCCCCCTCATCCCCCGAGCACCTCCGCGTGCCTGTTCCACAGCCCAGGGAGTCCCCATGCCCCAGGACGTCGACTTCTCCATACCGCTGCCCGGCCGCCGCAGCCCCGACTACGCCCGCGCGGAGGCCGAGCACATCGAATGGCCCCGCTCCTTCGGCCTGATCACCAGCGAGGCCGCCGCGGAGCGCCACCGCAAGGGCGGCTACGCCGATCTCGCCTCCCGCTTCTACCCCTCGACCAGTGGCGCCGACCTCGACCTGGGCGTCGACCTGATGTCCTGGTTCTTCCTCTTCGACGACCTCTTCGACGGGCCGCGCGGCGAGGACCCGGTGCAGACCAAGCGGCTGACCGATGTCGTGGCCGCCGCCCTGGACGGACCGCTGCCCGCTTCCGCGCCCCTGATCGCGCACGGCTTCGCCGACGTCTGGCGGCGCACCTGCCAGGGGATGTCGAAGGAGTGGTGTGCCCGCAGCGCCCGGCACTGGCGCAACTACTTCCAGGGCTACGTCGACGAGGCGCACGGCCGCCGGGACGCCACCCCCTGCGACTCCGCGAGCAGCTACCTCGCCATGCGCCGCCACACGATCGGCGTGCAGCCCACCGTCGACCTCGCCGAGGCCACCGGGCACTTCGAGGTGCCGCACCGGGTCTTCGACAGTGCCGTGATGTCGGCGATGCTGCGGATCGCCGTCGACGTCAACCTGCTGCTCAACGACATCGCCTCCCTGGAGAAGGAGGAGGCACGCGGCGAGCTGAACAACATGGTCCTCATCCTGATGCGCGAGCACGGCTGGCCCAAGAGCCGCAGCATCGCCCACATGCAGGAGGAGGTGCGCGTACGCCTGGAGGAGTTCCTGCTCCTGGAGAGCATCCTGCCCAAGGTCTGCGACGCCTTCTCCCTCTCCGCGGACGAGCGCGAGGCCGTCGAACGCTACCGCCTGGACGCGGTGCGGCCCGTCATCCGCGGCTCCTACGACTGGCACCGCTCATCGGGACGCTACGACGCCGAGTTCGCGCTGGCCGCGAGCCGCCAGGGGTTCCTCGAAGAACTCGGCAGCGTCCGCTGACAGACCACCATCCGAGCCCGACCCTCCCGAGGAGAACCCCATGGCCCAGCAGACCACCCGGACCGAGCAGCAGACCTTCGTCGCGGGCACCGCACCGGGAGCCGTGCCCCTGGTCGGTCACGCCTGGCAGATGATGCGCCGTCCGCTGCAGTTCATGTCCTCGCTGGCCAGGCACGGCGACCTGGTGAAGATACGCCTGGGCCCCACCGAGGCCCACGTACCGACCCATCCCGCCCTCCTGCGCCACGTCCTGACCAGCGACAACGAGTACGACAAGGGCGGCATCTTCTACGACCGCGCCCGTGACATCGCGGGCAACGGCCTGGTGACCTGCCCCTACGCCGACCACCGGCGGCAGAGAAGGCTCATGCAGTCGGCGTTCACCCGCCCCCAGCTCAAGCGGTACGCGTCGGCGATGCACGCCGAGATCGAGGCGAGCGCGGAACGCTGGAGCGACGGCCTGGTGGTCGACGCCTTCCCCGAGATGTACGGCATGGCCCTGCGCACCGTGGGCCGCACCCTGTACTCGACGCCGGTCAGCAAGGAACTCGCCGACAGCGTGGAGCGCGCCTTCGACGCCGTGCTCAAGGGGCTGTTCCGGCAGATGTTCCTGCCCGCGGCCGTCCGCAAGCTGCCCGGCCCGGGCAACCGGCGCTACCGTGCCAACCTGGACTACCTGCACCGCACCACCCAGACACTCATCGACGACTACCGCCGCGACGGCGTCGACCACGACGACCTGCTCTCCGCGCTCCTCGACTCCCGCGACGAGGACGGCGGCAGGCTCGGCGACCGGGAGATCCACGACCAGGTCATCACCGTGATGGCGGCCGGCACCGAGACGGTGGCGGCCACCCTCACCTGGATCTTCTACCTGCTCTCGAAGTACCCCCGGATCGAGCGGGAGCTGTACGCGGAGATCGACGAGGTCCTCGCGGGCAGGGCACCGGAGTTCGACGACGTCGCCCGGCTCCAGCTCACCGACCGCATCATCACCGAGACCCTGCGGCTGTACCCGCCCGCCTGGCTCTTCACCCGGCTGACCACCACCGAACTCGACGTCGCCGGGCTGCGGCTGCCCGCCCAGAGCACCGTGGTCTTCAGCCCGGCCGCGGTCGCGCTCGACGCGCCCTCCTTCCCCAAGGAGCGCCAGTTCGACCCCGACCGCTGGCTGCCCGAGCGGGTGACGCCGCAGGCCCGCCAGTCGTTCATGGCGTTCGGCACCGGCGCCCGCAAGTGCATCGGCGACCTCTACGCCCGTACCGAGGCGACGCTGGCGCTCGCCACCATCCTGAGCAAGTGGCGGGTCACCTGCGAACCGGGGGTCGACGTGCGCCCCGTCCCGCTCGCCACCGTGTACCAGCCGCGCCGCCTGCGCCTGCGGCTGACCGCCCGCACCCCGGGAGCGCGGTGACGGGCACGGCGGTGCGGGGCGCGGACGTGCGGGGCGGCTGAGCCCGCCGGCCCAGCCGCCCCGCACCGCCTTCCGCGCGTCGCCGTACCGGCTACCGCGCGCCGCCCTGGCGGCGCGCGGCCGCCCGCTGGGCCCTGCGGGAGACACGGCCCTCGGAGGCGGCGGGGGCGGCGGCCGCCGTGTCCGGGGCGATGCCCAGTTCGCCGCTGAGGTCGGCGACGAAGGAGCGCACCGTCGGGTACTCGACGAAGGCCGACGAGCGCACGGGGTGGGCCAGTTCCTCGCTGAGCTTGGCGATGACCTCGATCAGGATCAGCGAGTCCAGGCCCATGTCGAACAGATTGGTGTCGAGGTCCACGGTCCGCGGGTCGGGCGCGCCCAGGACGGCCGCGATCTCCTGGCGGATGAACTCGGTGAGCAGCGCGCTCTTCTGCGTGTCCGTGGCCCCCGCGAAGCGGTCCCGCAGCGTCCGCGCGGTCGGCTCTGCGGCCGGTGCCGCGCCGCCGTGCGGCTCGATCCAGTGCCGTACGCGCTCGAAGGGGTAGGTGGGCAGCGGCACCCGGCGTATCCGCTCGCCCTCGTGGAACGCCGCCCAGTCGACGTCCTCGCCCGCCGTCCACAGCCGCCCGACGAGAGCGAGCAGGAACTCGGCGCCGACGGGCGCCGGCCCCTGCGGCAGCAGGGCGATGCCGGGCCGCCCGGCGCCGGCGGTGTGCTGCGCGCCGATCCCTTCGAGGAGGCGCAGCGCCGCATCGGGCAGCGCGGTGCGGTCGGCGGCGACCACGGGGGCGGTGATCCCCCAGCCGGCCAGGGTCCGCGCCGTGGCGTACTGGACGGCGAAGTCCGCCTCCGGGCTCCGCGCGCCCAGCAGTTCGTCGGCGGATGTCCCCAGCTCGGCGGCGCAGCGGTCGTAGTGCTCGCGGAAGGCGGCGGTCCCCTCGTGGAGGGCCGAGGCGTGTCCCGGCTCGGCGCCGCCGGGGGCCAGGTCCAGGACGGGCCGCTCGTCGGTGGGATCGGCGGTCAGGATCCGGTCGGCGTCGCCCAGGGCCAGGGCGAGCGCGGCGTCCCGTACGTCGGTGGCGACCAGTGCGCGCCGGTAGGGGTGCGCGCGGCGGCCGAGCGCCAGGGTCTGGGACACGGCGGACAGGGCGAGGCCGCGGTCCTTGCGGAGCCGGCGGGCCAGCTCGGCGGCAACGGTGTCGAGGGCGGCCGGGGTGTTGGCGGAGAGCACCAGGAGGCGGGGCCCGGCGTCCTCGGCGTCGGGGGCGGAGGGGAGGGCGGGCGGCTCCTCCACGATGACGTGGGCGTTGGTGCCGCCGATGCCGAAGGAACTCACGCCCGCTCGGCGCGGTGTGGTGCCCTCGGGCCACTGCCGGGTCTCGGTGACGACGTGGAAGGGTCCCGCCGCGAAGTCGATCTCCGGGTTGGGGGACTCGAAGTGGAGGCTGGGGACGAGCGTGCGGTGCCGCAGCATCAGGACCGTCTTGATCAGGCCCGCCATGCCCGCGGCCGTGTCGAGGTGGCCGACGTTGGTCTTGACGGAGCCGATCGCGCAGGAGCGCGGGGCGAGGGTGCCGCCCTCGCGGCCGAAGGCCTGGTTGAGCGCGGCGATCTCCACGGGGTCGCCGAGCGGGGTCGCCGTGCCGTGGGCCTCCACGTACGAGATGGACTCGGGGGCGACCTCGGCGATCTGCTGGGCCTCGGCGATGACGGCGGCCTGCCCCTGGACGCTCGGCGCGGTGTAACCGGTCTTGTCCGAGCCGTCGTTGTTGATCGCGGTGCCCTTGATGACGGCGTGCACGGTGTCGCCGTCGGCCAGCGCGTCACTCAGCCGCTTGAGGACCACGGCGCCCACGCCGTTGCCGATGACGGTGCCCTGCGCCTTGGCGTCGAAAGCCCTGCAGTGGCCGTCCGGCGAGAAGATCATGCCCTCGTGGTGGAGGTAGCCCTCGCCCTGGTCGGCCTGGATGTGGGCGGCGCCCGCGACGGCCATCGCGCAGTCCCCCGAGAGGAGGCTGAGGCAGGCCAGGTGGACGGCCACCAGCGAGGTCGAGCACGCCGTGTTGGTGCTGACGCTCGGGCCGCGCAGGTTCAGCTTGTAGGAGGTGCGGGTGGCGACGAAGTCCTTGTCGTTGGTGATCATCATGCGGTAGCGGTCCACGGAGGACGCGGTGCGGTAGCGCTCGCCGAGGTTGTGCAGCAGGTAGGTGTTGAGGCCCACTCCGGCGTAGACGCCGATCTGCTGTTCGTCGCGGCGCGGGTCGTAGCCCGCTGTCTCCAGGGCCTCGTGCGCGCACTGCAGGAACTGGCGCTGCTGCGGGTCGATCAGCTCCGCCTCGTCCCGGGTGATGCCGAAGAAGCCGGCGTCGAACGTGTCGGCGTCCGCGAGCACCTGCCCGGCCTTGACGTACCGGTCGTCGTTCAGCAGGTGTTCGCCGACGCCCGCCGCGCGCAGCTCCTCGTCGGTGAAGTAGGTGAGGGTCTCCCTGCCTTCACTCAGCACCTGCCAGAACGCGTCGGGGGTGTCGGCGCCGGGGAACCGGCACGCCAACCCGATGACGGCGATGTCGGAGTCCCGGGCCTCGAATTCCTGCTGCTCTGTCCGCTGGTCGTTCATGTCTTCTCCTCAACCCACCTTGATACCGAGGTCCGCCGCGACCGCGCGCATGTCCAAGAACGTCTCCGCGATGAACCGCGCGCCGTCGTCGGTGGTGTCCATCTGCTTGAACAGCTCCACCAGCGCGGCGCGATGCTCCTCGCGGTCCCCCTCGCCCGCGGCTATCTCCAGGACCACCTTCTTCAGCTTCTCCTCGACCTCGGGCAGGTTCAGGGAGCGCGGGAACTTGATGCTGAAGGTGGAACGGTCGTAGTCCTTGTTGCGGCTCACCGCGCGCGTGTAGCTGGACGCGTTGAGCTTGTAGAACATGCAGTCCCAGTTCTTGAACGAGTAGTAGTTCAGGAGGGGGAACAGCGTGCAGTGCGTCTCCATCGGCGACGAGGCGTACAGGCCCTTCTCCTTCAGTTCCGCCACCATGCGGTCGGGGTCGTAGTCGTGCCGCATGGCGATGAACGGAAACACGATCTTGGGGAGTTCGTCGTCCTCGGCGAAGAGGATCTCCTCGATCTCGCCGTCGAAGAGTTCGCTCGCCAGCTCGGGCCCGAAGGACTTGTAGAAGCCGCGCACCACTTCCCTGACGTTCGACTCCATCGTGAGGATCTGCTGCGGATCGGCGCACAGGGCGATGTAGGGGATGCGCTCGCGGAAGGCGTACAGGATGGCGCGGATCACGAAGAACGTGCGGCAGGAGACGCAGGGCAGTTTCTCGTCGAGGTACTGGCCCGGCTTCTTCGGGCGCGGCCGGTTGAAGACGTCCCGCATCATCTTCTTGATGTTGTCGTCGTCCGCGTCCACCACGAACGTCGCGGGCAGCTTCTCCTGCGCCAGCTTGATGTTCTGTGCGGCGTGCGTGCTCTCGAAGGGCACGTCGAAGGTGTAGGCGAGCGTGCGCTTGCCGTATTCGTTGACGAACTTGTCCAGCATGTACGTGCTGTCCTTGCCGCCGCTGTACATGAAGAGGCAGTCGAACTCGCCGCGCGGATTGGGCGGCGCCGCCTGGAACTCGGCGAACACCTCGTTGGTGTACTTGTAGTTGACGATCAGGTCACCCGCGAAATCGAGGTTGCAGAGATTGCACACCTGCTGGTCGTCGAGGACGACCCCCGGGTGCCCGTCCTTGAGCGAGCAGATCTTGCAGCGGACGATGGTGGGTTCCACGGTGCCTCCTGGTGGGTTGTGTCGGCCCTGCGGCCTGCGGCGGGCTCAGCGTTCGGCGCCGGACCTGCGACGGCGTGCTCCGAGCAGCGATCTGTCCCGGCCGCCCTTGTGCCGTCCGCCCTCCGGCGGCCGGGGCGGGGCGCCGTCCTCGGCGAGGTGGCGGGCCATCGCCCGGATCGTCGGGTGACGGAACATGTCGAGCCGGCTCAGCGAGGGGCGCAGTTCCGCCCGAAGCCGCGCCACCACGTGGGTCAGCCGCAGCGAGTCGCCTCCCGCGTCGAAGAAGTTGACGTCGGCGCCGACCTCCGCGAGGCCGAGCGCGCTCCGCCAGATCGCGGAGATCTGCTGCTCCAGCGCGCCGCGCGGCACGGCGTCGGCCGACGGCCCGTCGAGGGCGGCCGCGCCGTGCGGGGCGGGCAGGGCCCTGCGGTCGAGCTTTCCGTTGGGCGTCAGCGGCAGCGCGGGCAGCGGTACGACGGCCGACGGGACCATGTACGCGGGCAGCCGCGCCCGTACGTGGGCGCGCAGCTCGGCGGCGTCCGGGACCCGCGCGTCCCCCTCGGTCACGGTGTAGGCGACGAGCCTGTCGCCGCCCGGCTCGTCGTCGCGTACCACCACCGCGGCCTGGGCGATGGCGGGGTGGTCGCGCAGGACGGTCTCGATCTCGCCGGGCTCGATGCGGTAGCCGTGCAGCTTGACCTGGCTGTCCACCCGGCGCAGATACTCCAGGCGGCCGTCGGGCAGGTGCCGCACCAGGTCGCCCGTGCGGTAGACGCGGCCGGGTGCGAAGGGGTCGTCGAGGAACCTGGCCGCGGTGAGGTCCGGCCGGCCGTGGTAGCCGTCGGCCACCCCGTCACCGCCGATGTACAGCTCCCCCGGGCTGCCGGGCGGCACGGGCCGCAGCCGCTCGTCGAGCACGTACATCCGCGTGTTGGCGAGCGGTCGGCCGATCGTGACCGGCCGGCCCGCCTCGACGCGGTCGAGGGAGGACCAGATGGTGGTCTCGGTCGGTCCGTACATGTTCCAGACCCGGTCCGCCCGCCGCACCAGTTCGGCGGCCAGGTCGCCGGGCAGCGCCTCGCCCCCGCACAGGACGGTCAGCCCGGCCTCGCCCTGCCAGCCCGCGCCGATCAGCATGCGCCAGGTGACGGGTGTCGCCTGCATGACGGTCGGCCGGTACGTCTCGACCAGCGCGCGCAGCGCGAATCCGTCGGCGGCCGTCTCGGCGGGCGCCACCCGCACCTCGCCGCCCGTGACCAGCGGCAGGTACAGCTCGAGTCCCGCGATGTCGAAGCAGGCGGTGGTCACCGCGAGCAGGGAGTCCCGCGGGCCGAAGCCCGGCTCCTTGGCCATGGAGCACAGGAAGTTGGTCAGCGCGCGGTGGCCGACCCTGACGCCCTTGGGCAGGCCGGTGGAGCCGGAGGTGTAGATGACGTAGGCGGGGTCCTTGGCACAGGCGCGGTCGGGGAAGTCCTCCTCGACGTCCGACTCGTGCGCCTCGTGCGCCTCCTCGCCGGGGTGGATCTCCACCGGCTGTGCCGGGCAGTCGGCGGGGAGCGCGGAGGAGAGCGCGGGTTCGGTGAGCACCAGGGCGGCGCCGGAGTCGTCGAGCATGTGCCGGATGCGCTCGGGCGGGTAGACCGGGTCGAGCGGCACGTACGCGGCGCCCGTCCGCAGCACCGCGAGCAGCCCGGTGATCAGGTCGGCCGAGCGGTCGAGGAAGACCCCGACGAGGGTGCCGGGTCCCGCGCCGAGGCGGGTGAGACGGCGGGCGAGCCGGTTGACCCGGCGGTCGAGGTCGCCGTAGGTGAGGACGGTGTCGCCGAAACGGACGGCGGGCTCCTGCGGCCGCCGGGCCGCCCACTCGGCGAACAGCTGGTGCACGCAGCGGTCGGCGGGGTAGTCGGCGGCCGTGTCGTTCCAGGTGTCGAGCACCAGGCGGCTCTCGTCGCCGGACAGCAGGGGAAGCAGTCCGGCGTCCTCGTCGGGCCGCTCGGCGGCCGAGCGCAGGAACCGCTCGAAGCGTGCCGCCAGTTGGTGGGCGGCGGCCGCCCTGCTCTCGTCCGCCGGGAGGAAGGCGACGGCGCGGGGCACGGCACCGGGCCCGCCGATACGTACGGTCAGGGCGGGACCGGCGGGGCGGTGCGCGGTGCCGTGGCCGTCGCTCAGGTCCACGGTGACCGGCAGCGCGCTCGCCGCGAGCGCCGCTCGTCCGCCGGGGCCGGGCAGGCGCAGGTGCGCTCCCCGCAGCGGGGCGCTCCGCCCGGCCTGCTCGGTGAGCCGTCGGGAGACCTCTTCCGCGAAAGCCGCCAGGGAACGGCCCTGTCCGGTCTCGGGGGCACGGAAGGGCACGTCGGACATGAGGGGCCCGGTGGTGTCCGCGGTGAGGCGCAGCGCCACGTCGAAGCCGCCCTCGTCCTCCCCCGCCATCCGGCCGAGGAACCGCAGGAGTACGGCGAGCAGCCAGGCCCTGGCCTCGTCGGGGTCCCCGGCCGGGATGTCCGGCGGGACGGCGGCGCGGGCGAGGTCGCGGGCGCCGGACGGCTCGGCGGGCTCCGGGGCGGCCGGCCAGGGGACTTCGAGGGGGGCTCGGTCGGCGAGGAGGGGCAGCCAGTGCCTCTCGTGGCGCCGCGCGGCGCGGGCCGTGGTCGCCCACTGCCGGCGGTCCGCGTCGTCCCCGTGCGTGAACCGGTCGCCCGGACGCAGTCCCGCCCCGGCCGACGGGTCGCCGTCCAGGTCGGCCAGGTCCCTCAGCCGTACGTCGAAGTCGGTGGTGGCGACGGTCACGGCCGGGCCGTCGACGGCGACCACGGTGCCGGGCGGGCTCGTGGAGGGGCGGTCGGTGACCTCCGCCTTCCGTACGGCGAACAGGCGCTCGCCGAGGGCGAGGAGCGCGAGGCCGAACGCGTTGCGGTGCGGTCCGAGGTCGGTGGCGCGCACCAGGGCGCCGAGGTCGGCGGCGGGCCGGTGCCAGGAGAACAGGCCGCCGTCGGGCGGGCCGTCGTGCAGTCCGTGGTAGGTGCGCAGGGTGAGGTCCTGCGGGGTGCGGGTCTCGGTGCCCGCGGCCAGTTCCTCCACGAGTTCGCCGAAGCTGGCCGCCGCGGCCTCGTAGCAGGCGAGGTTGAGGGTGTACGCGGTGTCCTCGGGGCCGACCGGCACCGCCCGCTGCTTGAGCACGTCGCCCGTGTCGGCCTCGCGCTCCATGACGTGCCAGGTGACGCCGTGCTCGGTGGCGCCTTCCAGGATCGCCCAGCTGGTGGCGTGCAGGCCGGCGTGCCGGGGCAGCGGCGCGTCGTGGAAGTTGACGGGCATCCGCTCGGGCAGTGCGAGGACCTCGTCGGACAGCATCCGCAGGTTGGTGATGCTGAACAGGTAGGCGAACCGCAGCGGACGCAGCCGCTGCGCGAGGCCCCGACCCGGATCGACGACGCTCAGCCCGTGCTCGGCGGCCCAGCGGCGCAGCCCCGGGTCCTCGGCGACCACGGCGGCCACGTGGTGGCCCCGCGTCAGCAAGTGCTCGCCGCACTCGGCGAGCAGGGGCTCCTCGCCGATCAGGACGGCGCTGAAGGGTGTGGTCATCGCTGTTCCTCCTGGTCCTCGAGGACGCTGCTCAGCTGGCGCAGCAGGCGGTCCACCTCCGCGTCCGAGAGGCTGTCGACGATCTGCTCGATGCCGGGTTCGGGCCCGGCCGCGGTCTCGGTCCCGCCGGGCTGTGGCCCCGCACCGGTCCCGGGCCGCGGCTCGGGAGCGGGTTGCGGCTCGGGAGCGGGTTGCGGCTCGGGAGCGGGTTGCGGCTCGGGAGCGGGTTGTTGCGGTGCGGGTGTCTTCGCGGCTCCGAGGGTGGCCAGGTGGCGGGCGAGGCGTTCGATGGTGATGTGCTCGAAGAGCAGGGTGGACGGCAGCGGCCCGTACTCGCGCTCCAGTTCCTTGGTGAGGCTGAGGACCACGAGGGAGTCGACGCCGTAGTTCTCGAAGGTGGCCCGGGGGTCGAGAAGGTCCTCGGGCATTTCGAGTACACGGGCGAAGACCTCCTTGACCCGGCGTTCCGCTCCACCGACCGGGTCGGCGTCGGCGGGCCGCGCGGCGGGGTCCTCGCCCGTGGCCCGGGGGGCCGGCGCCGCCGGTGCGGGGGCGGCCGGTACGGACGCGGGCACGAAGCCGTCGCTCTCGGCGACCAGGACGCACTGATGGGTGCCGCCGTCCGGGCGCGGTCCCTCGGTGACGCGGCGGAAGCCGTTGTGGGCGAGGACGTCGCGCCAGGCCGTGGTGGAAAGGAGCGGGGAGCCGGGCAACCGGTACTCCGCGTCCTCGAACAGCCACCAGCCGGTGGCCAGGCCGAAGATCAGGGACATCTGGTCGCGCAGCTCCACGCCTTCGTTGAGCACCAGTACGCCGTTGGTGGCCAGGAGCCGCTTGGTGTGGGCCAGGGTGCGGTCGATGCCGGCGGTGGCGTGGAAGACGTTGGTGGCGAGCACCAGGTCGTGGGCGCCGGTCTCGACTCCCTGTTCCCCGGGGTCGCGTTCGATGTCCAGGGCCCTGAAGTCGGCGAAGGGGTGGTCGGCGGCGAAGCGCTTGCGGCCGTGCCGCACGAATCCGTCGGACACGTCGGTGTAGAGGTAGGCGACGTGGTCGCCGAGTCCGGCCTCCGCGAGGGCGCGCAGGACGCGGGCGCTGGTGCCGCCGGTGCCCGCGCCGACTTCGAGTACGCGGATGCGGTCACCGGGCCGCTCACGCAGGCGCTCTTGCACGTAGCGCAGCACCGTGTCGGCGACCTGCTCGTTGCACCGGTCGGTGACGGGGTCGCCCGCGTAGACGGCCTCGACCAGGTCGAGTGAGCCGCCGGGGAAGAGCACCTCCATGTGTCCGCGCCGTCCGGTCAGTACGTCGGGCAGCGCGTCGACGCACCGCAGCAGCAGGGTCGTCACGGCCTCCGTCTCGGGATGACGTGCCGTCAGCTCGGCTGCAACCTCCTTCGGGTGGGCGACGCAGCGGCGCAGCTCCGGATCGTCGAGCGCGGTGGTGGTGACCAGGTCGGCGCCCTCGGCGCGGAGGTGGCCGCCGCGCAGCAGGACGTCGATCAGGAGGCCGAGGAGCCGTTCCTGCCCGGCGGCGACGCCGAGGCGGACGCGGAGCCCGTCGCGGGTGTGCCGCTCGCCGGGATCGCGCAGCACACCCATGGTCCGCAGGGTGCCGACGAGGAGCCGTCGGGCGAAGGTCTCGACGTCCGCAGCCGCGGCGCCGCCGTGGCCGACCGCGCCGGTCACCGCGCGGCCGGGGGTCATGGGGGCGGAGGGGGCGGGCCGCTGCGGCTGCGCCTTCAGCACGGTGTCCGGGTCGACGCCGAGACCGGTGAGGATCTTCGGGTCGGCCTTGACGACGAGCGTCTGCGGCAGCGGGCCCGACAGTGCCCGTTCGACGGCCGCCATGCCCTCCGCCGCGCTGATGGGCCGGATGCCCGCGGCGGCGAAGCGGTCGAGGACGCGCTCCCGGTGGGCGTCGCCGGCCGCGTGCCAGTAGCCCCAGTTGACGGTGCGCACGGGGTAGGGCGCGGTGCGGGCCGCGGCGAGCGCCCACGCGTCGGCGACGTGGCAGCCCGCCGCGTATCCGGCCTGGCCGTGGTTGCCCTCCAGAGTGACCGCGGAGGAGTACAGCAGCACGAAGTCGGGCCGCTCGCCGCGCAGGGCGCGGAACATGCTCCACACGGTGTCCGCCTTGGTGTCGAGGGCGGTGCGCAGCTCGGTTTCGGACAGCTCCCTGATGGGCTTGTCGACGAGCACCATCGCGGAGTGGATGACGCCGTGGAGCGCGCCGAAGCGCGTCTTGGTCTCGTCGATCACCTGGCGCAGGGCCGCCGGGTCACCGGCGTCGCACGGTACGTAGGAGACCTCGGCGCCCAGCTCCTCCAGTGCCGCGAGGTCGGCGCGGCGCCGCTCGTCCGGCGCGGCGCGGCCGACGAGGACCAGGCGGGCGCGGTGTGCGCGGGCCAGATACCGGGCGGTGTCGCGCCCGAGCACTCCGAGGCCGCCGATGACGAGGTACACCCCGCGCTCGCGGAAGCGGGTCGGGGCGGCGGCCGGTTCGACCGCTTCGAGCGCGCGGACGCGCCGTACGCCGCCGCGCAGCGACACGGCACGGACCTTGGCCCGCGCCGGCTCGTGGACCAGCGCGGCCGCCGCCGCGTCGAGTTCACCGCCGCGCACGTCGAGGCAGGCCGCGGTGAGCTGCGGGAACTCCTTGGCCGCGACCTCGCAGTAGCCGACGAGCCCGGCGGCCGCCGGGCGCAGCGCGTCGTCGTCCCCGAGCGGCAGGCCGTCGGCGGTGAGGACCTTCAGGGCCAGGGGCCGGTCGAGCAGGCCGGCCCGGTCGAGGCCGCGGACCAGCCGGTGCAGCGAGACGGTGCCGCGCTCCTGCTCCGCGTGCAGCCCGGCCCTGTCGTCCACCGGTTCGCGCGGTCCGCCGACGCCCAGGAAGTACACCAGGTCCAGGTGCGGGGCGCGGGCCAGGAGTGCGTCCGTGGCGCGCTCGTCCAGGCCGCCGTCGCCGACGGTGAGCCGCAGGTGCTCGGCGTCCGGGTGAGCGGCGCGCAGGGTGTCCGCCAACGCCGCGCCGTCCTCCCCCGCCACGGTCAGAACCGCCCGGGGCGCGGCCGTGTCCGTGACAGCGGGCGGCGCGACCGCCCAGCGGGGCCGGTAGTCGATGGACGGCTCCGGCTTCGGTTCCCGCAGGGCTAGGCCGAGGACGCGTACGCACACCCGGCCGTCCGTGTCGGTGACGGTGACGTCGAACCGCCGCGCGCCCAGGTCGCGGACGTGGGACCAGCCTTCGTCGGGCAGGGCGGCGTGCAGCTCCACCCGGTCCGCGGCGTACGGCAGCAGCGGCCGGCCCGGCGCACCGCCGTCGGCGAGCAGCAGGGCCAGGGGGTGCAGCGCCGCGTCGAGGGTGCCGGGGTCCAGCGGCCGGCCGGCCGCGCCGGAGTGCTCCCGCGGCCGGCGCAGCCGGGCGAGGGCGGTGCGCTCACCGGTCCAGGCCTGGGTGACGCGGCGGAAGTGCGGGCCGTAGGGCAGGCCTTGGCGGCGCAGGCCCTCGTACAGCTCCTCGTGGCTCACCGGGTGCGGGCAGTCCGCCTTGAGCAGGTCGAGGGGCAGGGGGTCGGGGCGTTCGGGGGCGGTGGCGAGAACTTGGCCCAGCGAGTACACGGGGGCGTCGCCGGTGGAGGGTGCGGTCAGGCGGTAGTCGAGTGCCTGGGCGGTGTCGGACTCCGTCGTGGCGAGGGTGACGTCGGTGCCGGTGTCGGCCACCACGAGCGGGGCGAGCCAGCGCACGTCGCTGAAGACCCGGGCCGCGTCCGCGCCCAGGGTGTGGGCCACCAGGTCCAGGTGGCCGGCGCCGGGCAGCACCGCACGGCCGCCGACCACGTGGTCGCGTACGACCGGGTCGGTGGGCGCGAGGGTCAAGGTGGTGTCCGCCGCTCGGGGCGGTGTCGGCCGGTCCGCCTGCTGGGGCGGCGCAGGAGCCTCGGCCGGTTCCCTGCGGGTGACGGGCAGCCAGTGGCGCGGGCGCTCGAACGGGTAGCCCGGCAGCGGGAGCGTGCGACCGCCGCCCGCCGCGAACTCGTCCAGTGCCGTCCAGTCGGCGAAGGCGCCGGAGACCCAGAGCCGGGCGAGCCGGGTGTGGTCGCCGGCCGCGGCGAGCGTGCGCAGGAAGTCCGGGCCCGCGCCGTCGGTGAACACCTCGGCCAGCGCCGTGTGCTGGTCGGCGTTGCCGGTGATCGCGGAGGCGACGCTCTCCCCGGCGGCGAAGGCGGCGAACTTGTCGGCGGCGTCGTCGATGTCGGAGGCCGGGAAGGCGAGGCGTGCGGGCAGCGCCTCGCGGCCGACGCGCAGGGTGTGGCCGGTGTCGGCGAGGGCCGGGCGCTCCCGGCGCAGATGGGCCGCCATCTCGGCGGCGTAGGCGCGCAGCCGCTCCGGGTTGCGCGCGGAGAGCACGAGCAGTTCGGGGCCGGACGGCGGGGCGGCGGGCCGCTCCTCGGGGGCGCGGTACTCCTCCAGGATCACGTGCGCGTTGGTGCCGCCCGCGCCGAACGAGCTGACGCTCGCCCTGCGCGGCTGCTCGATCCTGACCCCGTCCGTCTCGATGACGGGCCGCGCCCAGTCGGTGAGGGCGCGCTGCACACGGAACGGTGAGCGGTCGAAGTCGATGATCGGGTTGGTCTCCTCGGAGTGCAGCGAGGGCACCAGCTGGCCGTGGGAGAGCTGGAGCACGGCCTTGGTGACGCCCGCGATGCCCGCGGCGCCCTCCAGATGGCCGATGTTGGACTTCACCGAGCCGAGGGCGATGGTGCCCGGTCGGCGGGTGGCGTCGGCGAAGGCCTGTCGCAGGGCCGTGTGCTCGATGGGGTCGCCGAGCGCGGTGCCGGTGCCGTGCGCCTCGACGTAGCCGATGGTGCGCGGGTCGATGCCCGCGCGGTCCAGTGCCTCTTCGATGAGGGCCTGCTGCGCCTGGGGGTTGGGCACGGTGTAGCCGCCGGTGCGGCCGCCGTGGTTGACCGCGGTCGCCTTGATCACCGCGTGGATGTGGTCGCCGTCGGCGACGGCCTCCGAGAGCCGCTTGAGCAGCACCGCGCCGACGCCCTCGCCCGGCACGTAGCCGTCGCCGCCCGCGCCGAAGGAGCGGCAGCGGCCGTCGGTGGAGAGCATCCGCATCCGGCTCAGGTGCGCGTACTTCGAGGGGTGCGCGGAGACGTTGACGCCGCCCGCGACGGCGTAGCGGCACTCTCCCCTGCGGACGCTCTCGCAGGCCTGGTGGAGGGCGACGAGCGAGGCCGAGCAGGCGGTGTCCACGACGACGCTCGGGCCGCGGAAGTCACCGAAGTAGGAGACCTGGTTGGCGATGGCCGAGCGGTTGGCGAGGACCGTGTGGTGGTTGCCCCGCGCGGCCTCCTCGGCGGCGAGCTGGGCGTAGTCGCCCCACATCACGCCCGCGAAGACGCCCACGTCGCGGCCCTGTCCCCCGAAGCGGGGGCGGGGCAGGCGCGAGGGCGGGTAGCCGGCGTTCTCCAGCGCCGACCAGGCGGCCTCCAGGAACAGGCGCTCCTGGGGGTCCATCAGTTTGGCCTGGGAGGGCGGGATGCGGAAGAACAGCGAGTCGAAGGCGTCGACGTCCGCCAGGAAGCCGCCCCACTTGCCGTAGCTGGTGCCGGGGGCCGCGTGGTCGGCGGCGAAGTGCGCGTCGGCGTCCCAGCGGTCGCGGGGTATCTCGGTGACCGCGTCGTGGCCGCGGCGCAGGTTCTCCCAGAACTCGGTGAGGTTACGGGCGTCCGGGTAGCGGCCGCCGATGCCGATGATGGCGATGTCGTCGTCGCCCGCGGGCTGCCGCGGGGGCGCGGCGGGGGCTGCGGGGGCTGCGGGGCGCGCCTCGGTGGCGGCCACGGGAGGTGCTTCGGTGGCGGCCGGGGCCACGGGGGGCGCGGTCTCCTCGGGGAACAGCCGGCGGGCGGCGTCGGGGTGTTCGTCCAGGAGGTGGGCGGCGAGGTCGTGCACGGTGCGGTACTCGAAGAGCAGGGTGCCGCGGGCGCCGGGGAAGTCCCGGTCCAGGTGCTGGTTGGTCTCCATGACCAGGACGGAGTCGAGACCGTAGGCGTCCAGGGTGGTGTGGTCGTCGATGCGCTCCGCCGAGAGGCCGAGCACGTTGCCGAGCAGGGCGCGCACGTGGTCCCGCATGCGGTCCAGCAGGGCGGGAGCGGGGGTGGTGGCCGGTGCGGCGGGGGCGGCGGGCCGCGTGGCGTCGGCGGTGCTGTTCCCGTGCGTCGTCGCGAGCGGCGCCGGGGTGTGCGGCGGACGTGGGGGCACGGCCGGGCCCGTCGCGCGTGGTGCCAGCGCCGCGTCCACGGCCTCCGGGTCACCGATGGCGGGGACGAGCCGGGCCCGCCCCGTGCGCCAGGCCAGTTCGAGGGCGCGCAGCCCTTCCTCTCCGGTGAACTCCCGCATGCCGGTGCGGTGGCGGTAGCCGGCCCGCTCCTCCTCCCCCATCAGGGCGTCCACGCCGCCGATGCGCCACAGCGGCCAGGCCAGGGAGAGGGTGCGGCCCGCCGCGCGGCCCTCGCGGACCCGGCGGTCGCGCAGGTCCGCGTAGGAGTCGAGGAAGCGGTTCGCCGCCGCGTAGGCGCAGGCGCCGAAGTCGCCGACGACCGAGGCGATGGAGGAGAAGACCACGAACAGGTCGAGCGGTTCGTCGGCGGTGAGCGCGTCGAGCAGCCGGACGCCGTGCGCCTTCACCGACAGCAGCTCGGTGAAGCGGGCGGGGTCCGCCTCCAGGAGCGAGCACTGGTCGGCGGCGCCCGCGAGGTGGAAGACGCCGTCGAGATGCCCGAAGCGCTCCTTGGCCCGCGCCACCGCGGCCCGCATGCCCGCCGCGTCCGCGGTGTCGGCCGCCGCGAGCAGCACCTCGGCGCCGAGCGCGACGAGTTCGTCCGCGGCTTCGCGGGCCGCGGGCCGGTCTGCGGAGCGGCTGACCAGTACGAGGCGCGCCCGGTAGGTGGACGCGAGGTGGCGGGCCAGTTCGCGTCCGATGCCGCCGGTGCCGCCGGTGACGAGGTAGGTTCCGCCCCGCTTCAGCGGGACGGCGGCTCCGGGGTCCGGCGTGTCGGCCCTGCGCAGGACGCGGACCTGGCGGCCCGCCGCCGAGTGGCGGACCTCCGCCCCGGTGGGACGGCCGCCCTGCGCCAGCTCGGCGTCCAGCAGGGCCGGCAGCTCCGGCCCGCCGGCGCCGGCCACGGTGAAGAGTTCGAAGCGCGGCAGCACCCCGGCGAGGGAGAGCGCGAAGCCCGCCACGGCCTCCTGGTCGGGGCGTTGCCCCTGTCCCGTGTCGGCGAGTACGTAGGCGCAGCGCACCCGGCCGGGGAGGCGGACGGCGTCCAGGGCGAGGGCGAGGGAGCGCAGGGAGTGCAGTCCGCGCGCGAAGGCCCCGTCGAGCGCGGCCTGTGCCTCGGCGGAGTCGCCCTCGCGCCCGTAGGCGACGGGCTCGGCGCTCAGGCCCCACAGGTGCACGACGTCGAGCGAGCGGACGCCGTCGTGTGCCAGGTCCGTGAGGAGCCGCTCGAAGTCGCCGGGCCGCGCGGGGTCGACGGCGTACCGGTCGGGCCCGGTCCTGGTGAACCGCGGCGCCACGCGTACGTCGATGACGCGCCGCCCGCCGCTTGTCCCCGCGAGGCCACGGGCCACCTCGTCGTCGTCCCCGAGGACGAGCACGGCGTCGGCGCGGGGAGCGGCGCCCGCCACGAGGGCCTGGTCCTGCCAGACCTGCTCGTAGAAGAACGGGGCGTCCTGCTGGGCGAGGTGACGGCCGGTGAAGTTGTCGATGCGGACCAGTTCGGCGCCCGAGTCGTCGAGAATGCGCAGGTCGAACTGCCCCTGGTCGGCGGCTCCGGGCTGCCGGGCGGGCACGGCGTGCGCGTGGCACCTGCGCGGCAGCGGCCGCGGCGTCCGGATCTCCAGCGCGCCGAGGTGGAAGGGGACCGCGAGGCTCCCGCTCTCCTGCGGCGACGGCGAAGCCGCCCAGTGGCAGGCCCGCAGCGCGCCGTCGAGCAGCGCGGGCGGCAGCAGTGAGGCGCCGTCCTGCTCGGGCAGCGTGAGGGTGAGGAGGGCGCCGCCGTCGCCGAACCTGGCCTCCTCGATGACGTCGAAGGCCGGGCCGTAGGCGAAGCGGGCGCCCTGGTAGGCGGCCTGGACCGCCGCACGGTCCCTGACCTCGGGGCAGCTCGCGCGAAGGGCGGCGAGGTCGGTGGGGGCCGCGGCGGGACCGGTGGGGTTCGCGTACACCGTGCCGCGCACGTGGACGGTGCGCCCGGTTGTCTGTCCCTGTGCCGTCCAGACGGTGAAGGCCAGTTCGCCGTCCGTGCGCTCCGGTCCGCCGCCCGTGCGGGTCAGGCCGACGTGCACGTCGACGCTCTGCCCGTCCTCGATCACCACCGGCCGGCCCCAGAGCACGTCCCGCAGGCCGAGCGCGTCGTCGAGACCGGCGAGACGGGCCGCCGCGCGGGCCATCTCCAGGCAGACCGCACCGGCGAGCAGGGCCCGCCCCTCGATGACGTGGTCGCGGACGAGCGGTTCGCCGGCCCGGAAGGTACGGCGGAAGCGGATCTCGTCGAGGGTGGACTCGTTGGCGTCGAGCAGCGGGTGGAGGCGGGCGGGCGCGTCGGCGGTGCTCCGGTCGGCGGCGGGCACCCAGTGGCGCTCGCGGGCGAAGGGGTAGGCCGGCGCGGGGACGCGGCGGGGTTTCGGCCCCGCGGGGGCGATACCGCTCCAGTCGGCCGACCCCTCGCGTGTCCAGCGCGCGGCGACGCTGTAGGCAGGGTCGTGTTCGGTCGGCTGCTCGGGACCGGGGGACGCGCCGGTCACGAGGCCGGGGCACGGTGCGCCCTGCTGGAAGGCGCGGAGCGCCCTGACGAGGGCCGCGCCGTCGTCGGCGACCACGGCGAGGCGTTCGGCCATGGTCGTCCGGCCGTGTTGCAGGGTGTGGGCGAGGTCTTCGGCGCGTACGTGCTCGCGTTCGGCGAAGTCGGCGAGGCGGCCGGCGTAGGCGGCGAGCCGTTCCGGGTCCCGTGCGGAGAGCGGGAAGACCAGCGTGCGCGGGAAGCGCTGGGCGGCGACGGGCCGCTCGGGGCGCTCCGGGCCCCGCTGGTACTCCTCGATGACCAGGTGGGCGTTGGAGCCGCCCGCGCCGAACGAGCTGAGTCCGGCGCGGCGCGGTGCCGGGCCGTGCTCACCGGCCGGCGCGGGCCAGTCGGCGGCCTCGCGCTGCACCAGGAAGGGGGAGCGCCCGAAGTCGATGTTCGGGTTCAGCTCGTCGGCGTGCAGCGAGGGCGCGAGGCGCCGGTGCTTGAACTGGAGCAGCACCTTGGTGAGTCCGGCGATCCCGGCCGCCGATTCGAGGTGGCCGATGTTGGACTTCACCGAGCCGATGGGCCACCGCCGGCCGTCCGCCTTCGTCGCCCCGAAGGCCTTGGCGAGCCCGGCGATCTCGATCGGGTCGCCCAGGGACGTGCCGGTGCCGTGGGCCTCGACGTAGCCGATGTCGGCGGGTTCGAGGCCCGCCCCGCGCAGCGCGCGGCGCACGGAGTCGGCCTGGGCGTGCGGGCTCGGCACGGTGTACCCGTTGGTCTTGCCGCCGTGGTTGACGGCGTGGCCCCTGATCACGCCGTAGACGTGGTCGCCGTCGCGCTCGGCCGCGGCCAGCGGCTTCAGGAGCACCGCGCCGACGCCCTCGCCCGGCACGTACCCCGTGCCCCCGGCGCCGAAGGCACGGCACCTGCCGTCGGCGGAGACGAAGCGGCCCTGGCTGAGGAAGACGTATTTGTAGGGGTGCAGCGAGAGGTTCACCCCGCCCGCGACGGCCATCTCGCTCTCGCCGCCGCGCAGGCTCTCGCAGGCCAGGTGGATCGCGGTGAGCGAGGACGAGCACATGGTGTCGAGCGCGATGCTCGGCCCGTTCAGACCGAGGGTGTACGAGACGCGGTTGGCGATGGAGGCGAACGACGAACCGGTGACCCTGATGCCGCCGCGCTCGGCGTCGGCCGCGCCGTAGAGCTGGTACTCGCCGTACATGACGCCGACGAAGACGCCGACCGGGCGGCCGGTCAGCTCGTCCCCGCGGTATCCGGCGTCCTCGAACACGTGCCAGGCGTTCTGCAGGAACAGGCGTTCCTGGGGGTCCATCAGCTCCGCCTCGCGCGGCGAGATGCCGAAGAACAGCGGGTCGAAGCGGTCCACGTCGCGCAGGAAGCCGCCCCATTTGGAGAAGGCGCGGCCGGCGGCCGACGGGTCGGGGTCGAAGTAGCGGCCGTGGTCCCAGCGGTCGGCGGGGATCTCGGTGACGCAGTCCCGGCCCTCGGCGAGGTTGTCCCAGAACTCGTCGAGGTCGTCGGCCATGGGGTAGCGGCCGGCGAGGCCGATGATGGCCACGGCGCCGTCGGCCTCGGCGGGGCCGGGCCGGTGCGGTTCCGTGGTCCGGGCGGGGAGCGCCGACCCGGTCTCCGCGCGGTCGGCCGAGGTGCTCGCGGGCGGTGCGGACGTGCCCGCCGGGCCGGTGGGCGCTGCCGCCAGTTCCCCGAGCCGCCCGGCGTACTCCGCGACGAAGTACTCCGCCAGCTCCTCCAGCGTGGCGTACTCGAAGAACAGCGTCTTCGGCAGCTCGTCGAAGTGCTTTTCCAGTTCGGCGTTGAGCTGGGTGATGACCAGCGAGTCGATGCCGTAGCGGTCGAACGGCACGCGTGGGTCGATCTCCCCCGCGTCGAGCTTCGTGCGCTCGGCGAGCAGTTGCTTGAGGAAGGTGGCGGCCCACGCGGCCAGATCGGTGCCGGACGGTTCGGCCTCCCCCGCTCCCCCGGCCGCTCGGGAGCGGCGTACGGGGGCGGGTTCGAGCGCCGCCGCGACGCGGGCCAGGTCGCCGTGGCCGACGAGCAGCGCACCGCCGTCGTGCCGCAGCGCCTGGTCGAAGACGGCGAGAGCGGCGTCCGTGGCCATCGGGGACAGCCCCGTACGGTGCCGCAGCGCCCGGACGGCGTCCTCGTCCTGGCGCATGCCGCCCGCGAGCCAGAGCGGCCAGCCGAGGGAGAGCGTGCGGCCGAAGCGGCTGCCGTCGGCCACGTGGGCGCGGCGGCGCTCGGCGAAGGCGTCGAGGTGGGCGTTGGCGTACGCGTAGTCGCTCTGGCCCGCGTTGCCGAAGGCCGCGGCGATGGAGGAGAAGCAGACGAAGAAGTCCAGCGGGTCCTCGGCGGTGAGCCGGTCCAGGAGCCGCGCGCCGAGGGCCTTGGGGCGGACGACCTCGGTGAACTCCTCCCAGCTCTTGTGCAGCAGATAGGCGTCGTCCAGCGTGCCCGCCGCGTGTACGACCCCGCGTATCGCCCCGTGCTCGGCGCGGACCGAGTCGATGGCCGCGCGCAGGGCCGCCTCGTCGGTGACGTCGACCCGGTGGAAGGTGACGTCGTGTCCGGCCGCGCGCAGGGCCTCGACGCGCTGGGCGGCCGCCGGGGCGGGCGCGGACCTGCCGAGCAGGGCGAGCGGGGCCCCGGTGCGCGCGGCGAGGTGCTCGGCGAGGGCCAGGCCGAGGCTGCCCGTGCCGCCGGTGATCAGGCAGGCACCGTCCTGGAGCGGCGAGGTGGCGGTCCCCGCCGGGGGTTCGGTGCGGGCCAGGCGGCGGTGGCGCCGCACGTACCGGACACCGCCGCTGTGCCGGGTCTCGCTCTCGCCGTCGTCCAGGCGGGCCAGTTCGTCGACGAGCGCGGGAAGCGGCGCCGTGTCGGCGTCCAGGCCGACCAGGCGGTGGGTGAGGCGCGGGTTCTCCAGCGTGACGGTGCGCCCGAAGGCCGCGAGGGCGGCTTCGGCGGGGTCCGCGCCGTGGGCGTCGGTGCGGTGGGCGACCAGCAGCGCGGTGCGGTCGCCGCCACGGCGGGCGAGGAGCGCCTTGGTCAGGGCGAAGACCGAGCGCGGGCCGTCGAGGTCGTGGCCGCCCTCGGCCGCGCACCAGGTGTGCAGCACCGTGGCAGGGGTGCGGCCCGTTCCGGCGAGCCCGTCGAGGAGCGCGGCGAAGTCCGCCTCGCGGTGCGGGTCCACGGTGTAGTGGTCGTCGTCGACCCGCGTGAACTCCTCGCCGGGAGTGGCGAGGACCACCGCGGGGTCCGGGTCACCGGCGTCCCTGAGCGCTTCGAGCAGCGCGGTGCGCTGGGCGGGCTCGTGGGAGAGGAGGAGCCGCGGGCCGGCGGGCGGGGCCGCCGGGGCGTCGGATGCCGCCGGCTGCCAGACGCCGGCGAAGAGGGCGGTCTCCGGCTCGTCGCGGCCGTTCCTGAGGGTGCGTACGGACAGGTCGCGCAGGCGGGCGAGCAGGCGGCCCTCGGTGTCGAGGAGGTCGATGTCCGCCTTGGTCTGCTTCTCGCCGCCGCCGTGGGCGGGCAGCGTGACGTGGGCGAGGCAGTGCCGGGGCAGCGGCGCGAACACGTCGAGGCCGCCGAGCGCCAGCGGCAGGTAAGTGGTGCCCTCGTCCTCGCGGGCGGCGAGCAGGCATACCACCGCGTGCAGCGCGGCGTCCAGCAGCGACGGGTGCAGGACGAAGTCCTCCGTGTCCCGCTCCCCCGCCGGGAAGGCGTCGGCGGGCAGTTCGAGGACGCCCAGTGCCTCGGCGTCGCCGCGGCGCAGCTCGCGCAGGGAGCGCATGGCCGGGCCGTAGTCGAGGCCGCGGGCCCGCAGCAGGCCGTAGAGGTCGGCCGCGGCGAGCAGGTCGGGGCAGCGCGCCGTGAGGGCGTCCGGGTCCACCGGGGGCGGGGCGTCGGCGGGGGCCGTGGCGGACAGCTCGCCGCGGGCGTAGATCTCGGGCTCGCCCGCCGCCGTCCCGGCCGGGTCGGTGATCGCGAACCGTGCTCCGTCCCCGTGCGGGGTCAGCTCGACGTGCACGGTGCGCGGTCCGCGCGGGAAGGACAGCGGCCGTTCGAAGGAGACCCTGGCGAGGGAGCGCGCCCCGGTGGGCAGGGACAGCGCCCCCGCGGCGCGCGCCATCTCCAGGTAGCCGACGGCGGGCATGATGGCCCGGCCGTCGACGCGGTGGTCGGCGACGAAGAACTCGTCGCCGGTCAGGGTGGTGGCGTAGCGGTGCTCGGCCAGGGTCGAGACGTTGGCGCCGATGAGCGGATGCGGGCCCTTGACGGCGTCCGCGCCCGCGCTGTCCGACGGCGGTTCGAGCCACACCCTGCGGCCTTCGAAGGGGTAGGTGGGCAGCGGGACACGGCGGCGCCGCTCACCCGCGTAGAACTCCTCCCAGTCCACCTCGGCGCCGTCGAGCCAGGCGGTGCGCACGGCGTCCAGCAGGGCACGGCCCGAGAGCTCCGGGTCCGGTGTGAACAGCCGCTGCTCGGCAACGTCTTCGGCCTGACCGGTCGCGCAGCCGGGCTCTTCGCGTGCACGCAGGGCGCGCACCGCCTCGGCGGAATCGGCGCAGATCACGGCGCGGCGGTGACGGTGGGCCCGGCGGCCCATCGCGAGGGTGTACGCGGCGTCGGCGAGGTCGGTGCCGGGGGCGGCCTCGAAGTGGTCGGCGAGGGCGTCGGTGAGGGCGTCGAGGGCGGTGGGGGTCCTGGCGGAGAGCAGCAGGAGCTGCTCCCCGCGCGCGGAGGGGTCGCCCGGGTCCTGCTGGGGGGCTTCCTGGAGGATCGCGTGCGCGTTGGTCCCGCCGATGCCGAACGAGCTGACCCCGGCCCGCAGCGGCCCCTCGGCCGTCCAGGGTTTCGTCTCGGTGCTGACGTAGAACGGGGTGGCGGCGAAGTCGATGGCCGGGTTGGGCTGATCATAGTTGAGGGTGGGCACCAGGGAGCGGTGGCGCAGCATGAGCGCCGTCTTGATCACTCCGGCGACGCCCGCGGCGGCGTCCAGGTGGCCGACGTTGGACTTGAGGGAGCCGATGGCGCAGAAGCCCGTGTCGGATGTGCCGCGGCGGAACGCGTCGGTGAGCGCGGACACCTCCACGGGGTCGCCGAGCCGCGTCGCGGTGCCGTGCGCCTCGACGTAGGAGATGCTCTCCGGTTCCGTGCCGGAGACCGCGTGCGCCTCGGCGATGACGGCCGCCTGGCCCTCCTTGCCGGGGGCGGCGTAACTGACCTTGAGGGAGCCGTCGTTGTTGGTGGCGGTGCCCTTGATCACGGCGTGGATCGTGTCGCCCGCGTCGAGCGCGTCCTCCAGGAGCTTGAGGACGACGATGCCCACGCCGTTGCCGAGGACGGTGCCGCCGGCCTGGGCGTCGAAGGTGCGGACCCGGCCGTCCGGGGAGAGGATCGCGCCCTCCTCGTACAGGTAGCCGCGCGTCTGGGGCAGCTTGACCGTCACGCCGCCCGCCAGCGCCATGTCGCACTCGCCGTTGATGAGCCCCTGACAGGCGAGGTGGATGGCCACGAGCGAGGTCGAGCAGGCCGTCTGGACGCTGTAGCTCGGTCCGCGCAGGTCGAGCTTGTAGCTGACGCGGGTGGCGAGGAAGTCCTTGTCGTTGCCGACCATGACCTTGAAGTGGTCGGAGGTGGCGGTCTGGTCGATGCTCGGCAGGACGTGCTGCTGGAGGTAGGTGTTGATGGCGGCGCCGCCGTAGACGCTGATCAGCCCGTCGTAGCGGCGCGGGTCGTAGCCGGCGTCCTCCAGCGCGGTGTGGCAGCTCTGCAGGAAGAGGCGCTGCTGGGGGTCGATGACCTCGGCCTCCGCCGGGGTGAACTCGAAGAAGCCGGTGTCGAAGAGGTCGACGTCGGGCAGGACGCCGTGGGCTCGTACGTACGCCGGGTCGGCGCGCAGCGCGGCGGGTACGCCGGCGTCGGCCAGTTCCTCGTCGCTGAACCGGGTGATGCCCTCGCGGCCCGCGCGCAGCAGCTCCCAGAATTCCCCCACGCTGTCGGCGCCGGGGAAGCGCCCGGCCATGCCGACGATGGCGATGTCGTTCCCGGACACCTCGGTGGCGTCGTGCGAACTCACGGTCGTTCCCTCTTCCCTTGCTGCTCGGCCCTGTTCGGCTCGGAGTGCGGCTGCGGCCCGGTGTGCGGCGGTTCGGCGGGTGGCCCGTTCGGCGTGCGGCGGTCCGTTCGGCGGGTGGTCCGTTCGGCTCAGAGCGCGGCGAACGCGGCCGCGCGCCGGCGCAGCAGTGCCGCCGTCTCGGTCATCAGCTGCTCGGCGATCGCATCCACGTGCCGCGACTGCCAGGACTCCAGGACGGTGCCGCGCGCCCAGGAGTTGAACGCGCCCATCGCGGGCCCGCAGTAGATCAGGTAGTCGACGGTCCTGCCGGGTTCGCCGCGGCGCGCCAGCTCGAAGCCGCGGTCGAGGTAGCTCCTGAAGGCGTCGGCCATCCGCCGCTTGGGGTCGTCGGCCCGGGAGGCGGGCGTGAGCGGGCCGCGCAGGAACTTCTCCTCGATCTGTCGGCGGGTCGGCGCGTCGAGGGCGTCGAGCGAGTCGTGGCGGCGCCACAGGTCGTGGAGTTTCGTGGCGCGCGCCGGCAGGAACACCCCGCGCTTGACGACCTGCGCGCGTACGCCGAGTTCGAACATCTCGGCGGCGGGCGCGAGGGCCACGTCGTGGACGTCCAGGGACTGGAGCAGGTCCTTGACCGCCGTGCTGGTGTCCGCCTCGGGCGTGCACTGGTTGATGGACCCGGTGAGCACGAAGTCCGCGCCGAGGAGGAACGCGGCGGCGGCCGCCTCCGGGCTGCCGATGCCGCCGGCGGCGCCGACGTGCACCCGCGGCCCCGGTCCGGCCGCGGCGTCGCGCAGCCGGAGCACGGCGGGCAGCAGCGTGGTCAGGCTGCCGACGGCGTCGTACCAGCCGGAGCCGGTCTCCACGCACAGGTCGTCGGCCAGCGGCACGTCCGCGTACCGCGCGGCGTCGTCCTCACGGACCTGGCCCGCGTCGACCAGTTCGCGGACGAGCGCGGGTGGGGCGGGCGCGAGGAAGGCGGCGGCCATGTCGGTGCTCGACACCTTGGCGAGCACCCGCCCGCCGCTGAGGCGGTATCTGACCAGGGCCGGGGTGATCCGCAGGAAGCCGGAGGCCTCGACGGTGCGCACGCCCTTGCGCAGGAAGAGGTCGACCAGGGCCGACTCCCGGTCGGGGTCGGTGTGCTGGTGCAGCAGGTTGGCGCCGTGGGGCCCGTCGGCGCCGAGCCCGGCGCGCACCGCGTCCAGGCCCGTCCCGACCTCGTCGAGGGGGAGCCCGGCGGTGCCGAAGAAGCCCATCCCGCCCGCCTTCCCGAGCCGCACCAAGAGGTCGGCGCCGGACACGCCGCCGTACATGGCTCCCGCGAGGTACGCGTAGCGCAGGCCGTAGCGCTCCCGGAACGCGGCGGCGCCGAGGGTCGCGGGACCACCGCCGTCCGGCGTCCCGACGGGCTCGGCCGCCACGACCCGGGGCTCCACCCTCCCGGGCTCGCCCGCCACGACCGGGGGCTCCGCCTCCGCCACCGCGGGCTGCGCCTCCACCACCACGGGCTCGGTCCGCACGACCGGAGGCTCGGCCTCCGCCACGGCGGGTTCGGCCTCCACAGCCGCATGCCCCGCCGCCACAGTCACAGGCTCCGCCTCCGCCACCGCGGGCTCCGCCTCCATCACCAGGGGCTCCGCCTCCGCCCTGATCTTCGTGACGAGCTTGTCGAGGACCCGCCCCGGCCCCAGTTCCACGAACGTGAAGTCGCCCTTGCCCATGAGGTAGCGGATCGTGTCGGTCCAGAGCACGGGCGAGGCGATCTGGCGGGCGAGCTGCCGCGCCACCTCGCCGGGGCGGTAGGGCCGGGCGTCCACGTTGGCGACGACGGGCACGGCGGGATCGCGCAGGGTGAAGCCCGCGAGGAAGCGGCCGAACTCCTCGGCGGTCTCCCGCAGGTAGCGGGAGTGGAAGGGGGCGCTGACGTTGAGCTGGACGTAGTGCGCGCCGAGCCCCTCGAACACCGGTTTGGCCGCGGTGATCTGCTCGGTGGGCCCGGCCAGCACGAACTGGCCGGGGGCGTTGTGGTTGGCGATGTCCAGCGCGGTCAGGCCGTGCTCCGTCAGGGCCCGCTCGACGGTTTCGAGGTCGCACTTGAGGACGGCCGCCATGCGTCCGCCGTCGGCGCGGCTCATCAGTTCACCGCGGCGGGCGACCAGGCGCAGCCCGGTCTCGAAGTCGAAGGCTCCGGCGGCGAACAGCGCCACGTACTCGCCGAGGCTGTGCCCGACGAAGTAGTCGGGCGGCGCCGGGTTCTCGCGCTGCTCGCGCAGCCAGGCGAGGGCGCTGACGACGTAGAGGGCGGGCTGGGTGAACCGGGTCAGCTTCAGCTCGCGGCGGGGGTCCTCGACGCACAGTTCGCGGATCGAATAGCCGAGCACCGAGTCGGCGAGCGCGGTCTGCTCGGGGAACTCGTCGAAGAGGTCCTTGCCCATGCCCTTGGCCTGGCTGCCCTGGCCCGGGAATCCGTACACCTTCATGACGCCGTCCTTGGATACGGGGAGTGCGGGGGGTGCGGGGAGCGCCCGGCGCCGGGTGGCCGGTACGGCGGCGCGCACGGCGGCGAGGGAGCGGATGTCGTCGCCCAACGGGCTCAGCAGCGGCAGCGACCGGGAGCGCGAGGACGCGGGCAGGCCGTTGCGGGTGAAGTTGTGCAGGGTGCTCGAGGGGCCGAGGTCCACGTACTGGAAGGGGCCGCGCCGCTCCAGCGCGGCCAGCGTTCCCGCGTACTCGATGGGCAGCCGGGTCGCCCGCCACAGGTGGTCCACCGTGACGCGGTCCACCTCGCCGCCGGTGGCGCAGGAGACGACGGGCAGCCGCGGTGCCTTCAGCTCGGCCCCCGCCATGATGGAGCGGAACAGCGGCTCACCGGGGTCCATCCGGCGCGAGTGGAAGGCGTACGGGACGGGGACGCGGTGGCACACCACCTTGCGGGCCCGCAGCTCCTCCTCGGCGGCCACCAGGTCCTCGTGCGCGCCGGAGAGGACGAAGTGCCCCGGGTAGTTGCGGGCGGCGACCTCGGTGCGCTCCCGCAGCAGCGGCACGCGTGCGTGCAGTGCCACGTCGTCCAGTACGGCGAGCATGCCGCCGCCCGGCGCGGCGCGCAGCGCGGCGGCCTGGCGGACGAGGAGCCGCAGGCACTCCTCGGCGTCCAGGACGCCCGCGAGGACGGACGCGGTGAACTCGCCGAGGCTCGCGCCGAGCAGCAGGTCGGGCTCGATGCCGTCCGCGATGAGGGTCTCGGCGGCGGCGAGTTCGACCATGACGATCGCCGGGTGGGTGAAGGCGATGTCGTCGAACGGTTCGGCGCGGCCCCGGCCGGGCGCGTACAGGGCCGCGAGCACGGACTCGCCGAGCTCGTCGGCCGCCGCCGCGTCGAGGCGGTCCATGACGCGGCGGAACACCGGTTCGCTCTCGTACAGGGCCGCTCCCATTCCGCTGTACTGCGAGCCCTGTCCGGAGAACTGGAAGACGACGGGGCGGTTCAAGCGCGTTCACCGCCCTGCTGTTCGCGTATGTCGGCGACGCGGAACTCGCCCTCGTGGAAGACGCCGAGGCCGGGCGGCGCGGCGCGCTCGCGCAGGGCGGCGTCGGCGAGTTCCCCCACGGGCCCCGCGAGGCCGTCGAGCATGGCTTCGAGCACGTTCTGCAGGCCGAGCAGGAGCCGGGTGGCGGCGGCGTCGGTGACCTGGTCGCGGTGGTAGGACAGGTGCACGGTGACGACGTTGGTGGGGAAGACGTCGAGGCGCAGCGGGAAGCCCATCTTGGAGACGAAGAAGGCGGTGCCCGAGCGCTCCATGGTGTCCACGCCGACGTTCTGGAACACGATGTAGCTCTCGCAGGGCAGCGTGCCGGGCGGCAGGTCGCTCCAGCCGAGGACGGTGTCCAGGGGTGTCGTCTCGTGGCCGCCCATCTCCACGAGGGCGCCGAGGACGTCCTTGAGGAAGGACCCGGCGTCGCGCTCGCGGTCGAGGCGGGTGCGCAGCGGCAGGATGTTGAAGGCGGGGCCCACCATGGTGGAGAGCGCGTCGGGGTCGGCGACCGGTGAGGAGCGCCCCGCGAGGAGCACGCCGTGCGTGACGTCGTCGGAGGCGGTGTACGCGGCGTTGACCAGTGCCCAGGCGCCCTGGAACAGGGCGTTGAGCGGGAGGTGGGCGCGCTGGGAGAGGCGGCGCAGGCCGAGGGTGGTGTCCCGGTCGAGGGTGATGATCTGGCGGGCGCAGCCCTTCTCGGCCGGCTGTGCGGGCAGCAGGGCGCGGACGCCTTCGGACAGGGCGGTCGGCCGGGTCAGGCCGGCGAGGGCGCGCCGCCAGTACTCCTCGGCGGGCCGCGCGGGCAGGGCGCGTACGCCTTCGACGAACTCCTTGAAGGGCAGGCGGGCGGGGGCGGGCGCCGGGGTGCGGCCGGTGGCCGCCGCGTCGAGCAGTTCCTGGAGCCGGTCGGTGACGATCTCGAAGCTCCAGCCGTCCAGGCAGAAGTAGTTCAGGCTCACCACGACGAGCGCGGTCTCCGCGTCGAGCAGGGCGACCAGGTAGCGCAGTGCGGAGGCGGTGCCGAGGTCGACGCCGCGGTCCCGGTCGGCGGCGAGGTAGGTCTCCAGGCGGGCGTCCTGCTCGGGGCCCGCGAGGCCGCGCCAGTCGGCGAAGGTCGTTTCCGGGGTCGCGTCCTCGTGCACCACCTGCACCGGCTCGGCGAGGCCGTCCCAGGCGAAGGTGGTGCGCAGCAGCGGGTGCTCGCAGATGAGCCGGCGGAAGCAGTCGACGAAGACGTCCTCGCTGAACGCGGAGACCTGGAGCAACTGCATGCGGTGCACCAGGAAGAGGCCGGGCTCGGGGCGCTCGCGCCACTCGCCGAGCGCCCACTGCTGGAAGGGCGAGAGCGGGTAGACGTCGACCACTCCGGGTGCTTCGGACAGCTCGCGCAGCGCCGCGTCGGCGTCCTGTCCGGGGGCGGCCCGCTGCTCGGGGGCGGTGGTGTCGGCGGTGGCCCGTTCGTCGAGGGCGGCGGCCAGGGCGGCGATCGTGCCGTGCCGGAAGACGAGCTGCGGGGCGAACTCCAGGCCGCGCTGCCTGGCCTTGGCGACGACGTGGATGGTGTGGATGGAGTCGCCGCCCAGCTCGAAGAAGTTGGTGTGCACGCCCACGTCGTCCACGCCGAGCACCTCCGCCCACAGTTCGGCGAGGACGTGTTCGGTGGGGGTGGTGGGCTCGGCGGCGGCGCCGTCGGTGTCGCCCTGTTCCGGCACCGGCGGCAGCGCGTCGCGGTCGAGTTTGCCGTTGACGCCGACCGGCAGGGTGCGCAGTGCCAGGAACGCGGCGGGCACCATGTAGTCCGGGACACTGTCCTTGAGGAAGCGGCGCAGGTCGCGGACCAGTTCGGCGCCCGCGCGGTCGAAGGCGGGGTCGTTCGTCAGGGGGCCGGCCAGCCGGGGGTCGGGCAGGTCCAGGTGGTGGGTGCCGGTGCGGCTGAGCAGGACCGCGTAGCTGCCGTCGGTGGTGTCGGGCATCCAGGAGACCGTGACGGTGAGGCCGGTGTCGGCGCCGAGGCGCCACCACTCCTCGGGGTCCACGTGGCCGGCGGTGCCGGTCGGGGTGTCGCGGACGAGTTCGCCGACGATCTCCTCGGCGTCCTTGTCGCGCAGCAGGGCTCGCCGGGCGTTGACGGCGGCGAGGCGGGCGTTGGGCACGCCGCGTACGACGAGCGCGTCGGGCCGCTCCTGTTCGAGGCGCCGGCGGACCTCGTCGAGGCCGGCGGCGTCGGCCCAGTCGAGGGTGCGGACGTCCGTGTCGGGGGCGGGGTCCCGTGCCGTGACGCGCAGGACGGCGTCGTAGCGGTAGCGGGTCAGTTCGTTGTCGTGGCGGCCCCGGCGGAGCTGTATGTCGACGCCGTCGATGGCGGGCCGCTCCTCGCGCAGGGCGGTGAAGAAGGCGGGGTGGACGAGGAGTTCCTGCTCCTGGCGGATCCGGCGGGCGATACGTCCGCGGAGGCGGCCGACGGGGAGCTTCGCCGTGGCGCGGCTCAGCTCGACGTCGGTGTGGAAGGTGTCGAGCAGGGCGAGGTTGCGCAGGTCGCCCACGAAGACGGCGCCGTCCCCGGTGAGGCTGTCCAGGGCCTGGCCGAGGACCTTGCGCAGGTAGGCGCCGTCGGGGAAGTACTGCGCGACGGAGTTGAGGATCACCACGTCGTACGGCTCCTCGGCGAGCCGCGCGCTCTCGTCGGCGGCGCGGTGCGCGAGGGTGACGCCCGCGAGGTCGGGGCGCTCGGCGAGCAGCCGGGTGCGCACGAAGTCCAGGGCGGCCGAGGAGATGTCGGTGCCGTGGTAGCTCTCGCAGTGCGGGGCGATGCGGGAGAGCAGCAGGCCGGTGCCGCAGCCGATCTCCAGGACCCGTCGGGGGCGCAGGGCGAGGATGCGTTCGACGGTGCCGTCGACCCACTCCCGCATCTCCTCGGCGGGCAGCGGCTCACCGGTGTAGCTGCTGTTCCAGCTGACGATGTTGAAGTCCGCCTCGCGCGCCCCCGTGCCCCGCGCGTAGGCCTGGTCGAAGACCTCGGCCCACTCGGCGACGCGCTCGGCCATCGGGTCCTCGTCGTCGCCGGGGGCGTGCGCGGCGGGCGCGGTGTCGGGCACGACGTAGGCGCAGAGCTGCTTGTGCCCCGCCTCGCGCGGGTCCTCGCGGGTGACGACGGCCGCGTCCAGGACGCCGGGGTGCCGGGTCAGGGCGGCCTCGACCTCGCCGGGTTCGATCCGGATGCCGCGCACCTTCACCTGGAAGTCGGCGCGGCCGCGGTACTCGATCGCCCCGTCGGGCAGCAGCCTGGCCAGGTCACCGGTCTTGTACAGCCGCTCGCCGGGCGCGCCGAACGGGTCGGGGACGAAGCGCTCCTCGGTCAGTTCGGGCCGGTTGTGGTAGCCGCGGGCCACCTGGACGCCGCCGATGTGCACTTCGCCGACGACGCCGACCGGTACGGGGTTGAGCCGTTCGTCCAGGACGAGGACGCGGGTGTTGGCGATGGGGCGGCCGATGGGCACGACGCCGCGCTCGTCGCCGGGCACGCACTGCCAGGCGGTGACGTCGACGGCCGCCTCGGTGGGTCCGTAGAGGTTGTGCAGCTCGGTTCCCGGCAGCTTGGCGAAGAACCGCTCCTGGAGGGCGAACGGCAGCGCCTCGCCGCTGCACACCACGCGCCGCAGGTCCGCGCAGCGTCCGGCGAGGCCGTCGGCGCCCTCCTCCTGGCCGAGGAAGACCTGGAGCATCGAGGGCACGAAGTGGGCGGTGGTGATCCGTTCGGCGCCGATGACCTCGGCGAGCCTGGCGGGGTCCTTGTGCTCGTCGGGGCCGGCGACGACGAGGGTGGCGCCGGCCAGCAGCGGCCAGAAGAACTCCCACACCGAGACGTCGAAGCTGAACGGTGTCTTCTGCAGCACCCGGTCGGTGGCGTCCAGGCGGTAGCGGTCCTGCATCCACAGCAGCCGGTTGACGATGCCGCGGTGGGTGTTGAGGACGCCCTTGGGCTCGCCGGTGGACCCCGAGGTGTAGATCATGTAGGCGAGCGTGTCGGGGCCCGCCCCGTGCGCGACCGGTCCTTCCGGCTCCTCGGCGATGCGGGCCCAGTCGGCGTCGAGGGCGCACACCTCCGCCTCGGTGGGCGGCAGCCCGGCCCGCAGGTGCTCCTGGGTGAGCACGAGCATGGGGGCGGCGTCGTCGAGCATGAAGGCGCGGCGCCGGGCGGGGTGGTCGGGGTCGACCGGGACGTACGCGGCGCCCGACTTGAGCACGCCGAGCAGCGCGACGACCAGCTCGATCGAGCGCTCGGCGCAGACGGCGACGGTGCGTTCGGGGCCCGCGCCGCGGCCGCGCAGCCAGTGGGCGAGGCGGTTGGCGCGGCGGTCCAGTTCCGCGTACGTCACCTCTTGGCCGCCGAAGACGACCGCGGGGGCGTCGGGGGTGCGGGCGGCCTGGTCGGCGATCAGGTCGTGCAGGCAGCGCTCGGCGCCGTCGAAGGCCTTCGCGGTGTCGTTCCACTCCTCGACGATCCTGCGGCGGTCGGCGTCGGGCAGCACGGGCAGCCGGGACACGGCGACGTCGGGCCGGGCCGCCGCGGCCTCAACGACGACGCGGAAGGCGTCCATGAGGCGGCGCACGGTGGCCGGTTCGAAGACGTCGCGGTTGTACTCCACCTCCACCAGGAGTTCGTCGGCGCAGTCGACGACGCTGATCCACAGGTCGAACTTGGAGGTGGCGATCCGTACGCCCTCGATGGCCTCGATGACCAGCTCGTCGCCCGGCTGCAGCTCCCGGGCGGGCAGGAAGTTGAAGCAGACCTGGAACAGCGGGTTCTGCGACAGGTACCGCTCGGGCCGCAGGGCGTCGACCAGGACCTCGAAGGGCACTTCCTGGTGCTGCTGGGCGCCGTTGACGACCTCCTGGACCCGCCGCAGCACCTCGCGGAAGTCGGGGTCCCCCGCCATGTCCGTGCGGTAGACGAGGGTGTTCACGAACATGCCGATCAGCGGCTCGATGTCGACGTGGGTGCGGTTGGTCACCGGTGAGCCGACGGGGATGCCGCTCTGGCCCGTGTAGCGGTGCAGCAGGACGTTCAGCGCGCCGAGCAGCACGACGAACAGGCTGACGCCCTCGCGCCGGCACAGGGCCTGCAGCTCGTCGCGCAGGGCGGCCGGGTAGACGTCCCTGAGGTCGCCGCCCTCGAAGGTCTGGACGGGCGGCCGGGGCCGGTCCAGGGGCAGCTCCAGGTTCTCCGTGCCCTCGCCCAACTGGCGCCGCCAGTACGCGAGCTGGTTCTCCAGGCGGTCGCCGGAGAGGTACTCGCGCTGCCAGACGGCGAAGTCCGCGTACTGCACGGCCAGTTCGGGCAGCGGGGAGGGCCGGCCCGCGGCGAACGCCTCGTACAGCGTGAAGAGTTCCTGCCAGAACAGGCCGAGCGACCAGCCGTCGACGACCACGTGGTGGGCGTTGAGCAGGACCACGTGCAGCTCGGGGGCGAGCCGGTAGAGGGTGACGCGCAGGAGGGGGCCCGTGGCCAGGTCGAAGGGCCGGCGGCCCGCCTCGAAGACCAGCGCGTCGAGCCGCGCCGGGTCGTCGGTGAGGTCGACGAGTTCGACGGGGACCTTGACGTCGTCCACGATCTCCTGCCACGGCTCGCCGTTCTCGCTGGGCAGCCGGGTGCGCAGCGACTCGTGCCGGCGCACCACCTCCTCGGCGGCCCGCTCCAGGATCTCGCGGCGCAGCGGCCCGCGGACGCGGAAGCTCATCGGGACGTTGTACGCGGGGCTGTCGGGCACCATCTGGTCCAGGAACCACAGGCGGCGCTGGGCGTAGGAGAGCGGCGGGCGGTCGTCGGCGGGGCGGCGCGGGATGCGGGTGGTCCCGGACGTGCGGGCCGCGCCGCTGAGCTTCTCCAGCAGGGCCCGCTTCTGCGGGGACAGCCGCGCCTTGCGCGAGGTGGCGAGATCTTCGCGGGACATTGCGGGGGAACTCCTTGGTGGTCTCGGCGGTGTCCTTGCTCTCGCCGTTTCACGCGAGCGGCGGGCGTACGGTCCGGTTCACGCGAGCAGGGTGGTCACACTCTCCTCGGGCAGCTCGTCGATGCGCTCGATCAGCTCGGCCTCCAGCATCTCGACCATGTCGGCCAGGGTGCGGGCCTGGAACAGCTCACCGAGGTCGAGTTCGATGGGGAAGCCGCTCTTGAGGCGGGAGATGATCTGGGTCGCCAGGATCGAGTCGCCGCCCACTTCCTGGAAGTCGTCCTCGGGGCGGACCGAGGTGACACCGAGCACGTCGCGCCACGCGTCGGCCACCAGCTCCTGGAGCGGGCCGCCGGACGGCTCACCCGCCGCCGCTCCCGCCGCGACGGCCGCACCGGCTTCGGCGGTCTCGGCGGGCGGTTGCGCCACGGGGCGCGCGGCGCTCGGGGCCGGGGCGTCGGGCAGCGCCCGCACGGGCTCCCCCGCCTCCCGTGCGCCCTCCAGTTCCGCGAGGACGACGGCCTGGTACGCCTGGTCCTCGCGCACGGGGGCCGGCGTCAGGGCGCGGACCGCGCGGAAGCCGCCGCGCTCCAGGGCCTGGCGCCACAGGGAGACGCTGAGCAGCGGGGAGCCCGGGATGCGGCAGTCGTCCTCGTAGGCCCACCAGCCGCCCATCAGCCCGAAGGTGAGGGTGAAGAAGTCCTGCGCCCGCGTGGTCTCCAGGAGGATGAGCACGCCGCCGGGGCGCAGGAGCTGCCGGGCGTGGGCCAGGGTGTCGTCGACGCGGCGGGTGGCGTGCAGCACGTTGCAGGCGAGGACGAGGTCCTGGCTGCCCGCTTCGAAGCCCTGCTCCACGGGCGCCGACTCGATGTCCAGCGGCGCGAAGGTGACGTAGGGGTGGTCCTTGCCGTACTGGTTGCGCCCGTACTGGGTGAAGCCGCGCGAGATGTCGGTGTAGACGTAGCTGAGCCGTTCGTCGGAGGCGTCGAGCGCGGGGAGCACCTTGGCGGTGGTGCCGCCGGTGCCTGCGCCGATCTCCAGGACGGAGAGGGTGGCCCCGGGGTCGCGTTCGCGCCGCGCCCGGACGTAGCGGGCGACGAGCCCGGCCACCAGGCCGTTGGTGTCCCCGTCGCTGTGGTAGACGGCTTCCACGGCGTCGAAGGAGCCGCCGGGGAAGAGCACCTCGTGCGCCTTCTTGCGGCCGGTGAGGACGTCGGGCATCTCTTCGAGGCAGAGCGTCAGGAGGTGGAAGTAGCCGTCCATCTCGGCGTACTCGGCGGTCACTTCGCGCTTGAGGCGGGCCAGTTCGCTCTCGTCCCAGGTGAGCCGGCCGGGTTCGGCGACGAGGTCGGTGGTGAGCAGGTGCTCCCCCTCGGCGCGCAGGTAGCCGCCTTCGGTGAGGACGCCGAGCAGTCCGTGGAAGAGCGCCGCGTGCTCGTCCACGACGCCGAGCCGGCTCACCAGTTCCGCCTCGGTGTAGCGCTCGCCCGCCGCCGCGAAGACGTCCATGCGGCGCAGCGAGGCGAAGAGCATCCTGCGGCAGACGCCGGTCAGTTCGCGCACCATCACGTCGGAGCGCAGCGCGGCTTCCAGGTCCGCGGCGGCCGGGTCGGACCGCAGGTGCTCGGCTGCGGCGGCGTCGAGGTCGGCGAGGACGGAGGGCACGGCGTTCGCAGCCGACGCCGCACGGGCACCGCCCCGGTCCGCCGGGCCCTGGGCGGTGCCGTCGGCCCAGGCGTGCGGGAAGACCTCGCGGGCGAAGGGGTGTCCCGGCAGGGCGACGCGGCGCGGTGCGGTGCCGGTGTGCAGGCGGGGCCAGTCCACCGGGGCTCCGGTGACCCAGGCCGCCGCGTACTCGTCGACGTCGCGGCCGGCGGGGCGGGTCGCGGGGCGGCGTTCGGCGGCCCGGCCGCTGTAGGTGCCGGGTACCGCGGCGGCGCCGTCGGCGAACGCGTCGAGGCGCGTGAGCAGTTCGTCCGTCGACGTGGCGGTGACGGCCACGCGCTCGGCGAACGCCTCGCGGCCCACTTGCAGGGTGTACGCCACGTCCCGGAGCGCGAGCCGATCCGGCTCGGCCGCGCGCAGGTGGGCGGCCAGCGCGGCGGCCTTCTCGCGGAGCTGGTCCCCGCTCTTGGCGGAGAGCGGTACGACCATCCGGCGCTCGGGCGTGGGCAGGGCCGCGGGGCGGGTGTCCACGTGCTCCTCGATGACGATGTGCGCGTTGGTGCCGCTGTAGCCGAAGGAGCTGACGCCGGCGACGCGTGGCTGATCGGCCTCGCGGTCCCAGTCGGCCAGTTCGCGGCTGACGTAGACGGGGCTCTCGTCGAAGTCGGCGTGCTTGTTCTCGGTGCGGAAGTTCGCCGCGGGGGGCAGTTTGCCGTGCCGCATGCACAGCAGCACCTTGATGGCGCCGAGGACACCGGCGGCGCCCATGGTGTGCCCGATGTTGGCCTTCACCGAGCCGACGGCGCAGAACCGCCTGCGGTCGGTGAACTCCGCGAACGCCTCGTTGAGGCCGTGCACCTCGATCGGGTCGCCGAGGCTGGTGCCGGTGCCGTGCGCCTCCACGTAGCGCAGGCGGGCCATGTCGACGCTGCTGCGGCGGTAGACGTCGCGCAGCAGCGCGCTCTGGGCGGCGGAGCTGGGCGAGGTGATGCCGGAGGTGCGGCCGTCCTGGTTGGTGGCGCTGCCCCGGATGACGCCGAGGATCCGGTCGTTGTCGCGCACCGCGTCGGAGAGGCGCTTGAGGACGAGGGTGCCGACGCCCTCACCGACGAGCATGCCGTCCGCGTCGGCGTCGAAGGGGCGGCAGGCCCGGCCCGGCGAGACGGTGCCGAGGGCCTCCATGGTGACGAAGGTCCCGGGGTGGTTGGCGACGTACACGCCGGCGGCGAGCGCGAGGTCGGACTCGCCGTCGAGGAGCAGCCTGCGGGCGATGTCGACGGCGACGAGCGAGGACGAGCAGGCGGTGTCGACCGTCATCGCGGGTCCGCTGAGGTCGAGCTGGTAGGCGAGGCGGGCCGCCATGATGCTGGTGTCGGCGCCCATCAGGGCGTGCGCGGAGTACTCCGATTGGGGTGCGAGGCCGGTGCTGCCGACGATGGTGGCGACCGCGCGGCCGCGCAGCGCGGAGGCGTCCTGGGCGGCGTCCTCCAGCGCGTGGTAGCAGGATTCGAGCAGCACGCGCTGGGCGGCGTCCATCGCGGCGGCCTCGCGCGGGGCGATGCGGAAGAACGCCGGGTCGAAGCGGTCGCTGTCGGCCATCCGTCCGTAGCGCGGCGCGGCGGCGTCCGGGAAGTGCTCCTCGAGCAGGGCGAGCGCCACGGGGTCGTCGACCTCGGTGGTGCGGTCCTCGCCCGAGGCGATCACCTGCCAGAGTTCGTCGGGGTTGTTCGCGCCCGCGGTGCGGCAGTGCATGCCGATCACCGCGACGGCCTCCGGCGGGGTGGCGGGGGCGAGCCGGTCCGACACGCGTGCGACGAGCCCGTCGAGGTCACCGGCTTCGCTGACCGCGCTGGTCGGGAGCGTGGTGCCGAACCGGGAGTTGATCTCCTCGGTGAGTGCCACGGCCGCGGCGAGGTCGAGGCCCAGCTGATCGAAGGGCGTACCGGAGACGCGCTCGGGGGTGACATCGAGGACACGGGCCGCGAGTTCCGACAGCGCCTGCTTGACGTGGGGCGACATTGACTTCGTATCTCCTTCAGCTCCGCGGGGCGCGCGGCGGCGCGGTGGTCTCGGCCAGGTGTGCCCGGTTGGTCCGCAGGCGGTCCTCCGTGCTGCCGGAGGCCGCCTTGCGCAGGTGGAAGAGGCGGCGTGCGATCCAGCCGCGCCGCAGCGGCTCCGCCAGGTCGGGGTCGGGGGTGTGCGCCGCGGAGTCGTCGGGGCGCGTCTCCTCGACCACGAAGCGGTTGTGCGCGAAGACCTCGGCCCAGGTGGCGGCGGTGGGGACGCTGATCCCGGCGCCGGGGTCGACGAGATCACCGCTGAGCGTGCACAGGTAGTCGGCCAGGAGGAGCCGGCCGCCGTCCACGACGGCCGCGTCGAGCCGGGCGAGGAGCGCCTGCTTGTCCTGCACCCGGTAGCCGGCGTCGATGCCGTACGCCAGGTCGTACTGACCGGGGAAGGGGTCAAGCGGCCCGCTCCGGTGGAACAGCCCGACCCGGCCGTCGAGACCGCGCCGACCGAGGTCCCGCTGGGCCCGGTCGGCGAGCTCCTTGTCGCACGTCACGCCGTGCACGATGAGCGCGGGGTGCGCGCCGGCGAGCCCGACGAGCGAGGCCACGTCCCGGCAGCCGAAGTCGAGCACGGCGCCGAGGTCTTCCAGACCGGCGGAGGCGAGGAGGGGGTGGTCGGTGAGGGGGGTCGGGGCGGGCCCGGGGGCGGGGGCCTGGGCGGGGGTGGAGTCCGGGGCCGGGGCCGTCGCTGCGGGCTCCGGTTCGAGGGCTGGGGTCGGGGCTGGGGTCGTCGCCTCGGGCTCGGCCGATGGCTGCGCGGGTGCGAACGCAGGGGCGGAGACCGGTGCGGAGGCGGGTGCCGATGCCGAGGCGGGTGCCGGCTCGGCCACCGGCTGTGCCTGGGCCGTCGCCTCGGCCGTCACCCCGGCCACAGCCTCGGCCGTCACCCCGGCCACGGCCCCGGCCACGGCCCCGGCCGTCGCCCCGGTCGCGGCCTCGCCCGTCGGCTTGGCCCGGTTGCCGCCCTTGCCCCCGCTCGTCAGGCGGCGGCGCAGGTACGCGGCCAGGGGTCCCGGTGCCGGGTGGTCGAAGACGAGGGTCACGGGGAGGCGCAGGCCCGTCACGCGGTTGAGGCGGTTGCGCAGTTCCACCGCCGTCAGGGAGTCCAGGCCCAGTTCGACGAAGCCGGTGTCAGGGCCGATGGTGGCCGGGTCAGTCACGAGGACCGAGCCGACCATCTCGCACACCAGCTGGAGGAGCAGCGTGAGCTGGTCGTCCGGGGAGAGATCCGCGAGCCCGTCGATGCCCCTGTCCGGCCGGGCGGAGTCGGCGGTGACCGCGGCCGTCCGCGGCGCGTCCCGCAGCAGGGCGCGGTGGAGCGGGTGGCCCTCCCCCGACTCCGCCTGCGCGCGCAGCGCCGCGAGGTCGAGGCGCATGGGGACCTGGAGGGGTTCGTCCGCGCCCCGGGCCAGGTCGAAGAGGGCGAGACCATCCGCGGAGGGCAGGGGCAGCAGCCCGCCGCGGGCCATCCGGCCCGTGTCACCCTCGCTCAGGTGCTTCGTGAGGCCCGTGGCCTGCTCCCAGTACCCCCAGGCCAGTGACGTGCCCGGCAGCCCCTGCGCCCTGCGGTGCTGGGCGAGGGCGTCCAGGAACGAGCTGGCGGCCGCGTAGTTGGACTGCCCGGGGTTGCCGAGGACGCCGGCCGCGCCGGAGAACATCACGAACTCGGCGAGGTCGGCCTCCCGGGTCAGCTCGTGGAGGTTCAGGGCGCCCTCGGCCTTGGGCCGCAGGACCCGGGTGAGCCGCTGGGGGGTCAGCGCGTCGAAGACCCCGTCGTCGAGGTCCCCCGCGGTGTGCACGACGGTGCCGAGCGGATGCTCGGCGGGGAGGGCGGCGAGCACCTCCGCGAGCCGCTGCCGGTCGGCGACGTCGCAGGCCACGACGGACACCTCCGCGCCCGCCGCCCGGAGTTCGGCGGCCAGCTCGGCCGCTCCGGGCGCGTCGGGGCCGCGCCGGCCGAGCAGCAGCAGGTGCCGGGCGCCGCGCTCGGTCACCAGGTGCCGGGCGAGCATGCCGCCCAGGGTGCCCGTACCGCCGGTGATCAGGACGGTGCGGGCGGGGTCCGGGCGGCGCGGCACGGTCAGCACGATCTTGCCGACGTGCCGGGCCTGGCTCATGAACCGGAAGGCCTCGGGCGCCCGCCGCAGATCCCAGGCGCGCCGGGGCAGGTGGCTCAGGACGCCCCGCTCGAAGAGGCCGACGATCTCGGCGAGGATCTCCCCGATGCGGCGCGGCCCGGCGTCGACGATGTCGAACGCCCGGTAGCGCACGGCGAAGTGCTCGGTCGCGACCTGCGCCGCGTCCCGGATGTCGGTCTTGCCCATCTCCACGAACCGCCCGCCGCGCGGCAGCAGCCGCAGTGAGGCGTCGACGAACTCGCGGGCGAGCGAGTCGAGTACGACGTCCACGCCCCGCCCTGCGGTGACGGCGCGGAAGTGTTCCTCGAAGCCGAGGTCGCGCGAGGAGGCGAGGTGGTCCTCGGGTACGCCGAGGGCGCGTACGGCGTCCCACTTGCCCTCGCTCGCGGTGGCGAAGACCTCCGCGCCCAGGTGGCGGGCGAGCTGCACGGCGGCCATGCCGACGCCGCCCGCGGCGGCGTGCACGAGGACCGACTCGCCGGAGCTGAGGCCCCCCATGTCGACCAGGCCGTAGTAGGCGGTGGCGAACGCGACGGGGACGGCCGCGGCCTGTTCGTAGGACCAGCCGTCGGGCATCGTCACGACCGTGTGCGCGTCGGCCACGCAGACCGGGCCGAGGCCGCTGGGGAAGAGGCCCATCACGCGGTCGCCGACGGCGAGGTGACGTACGTCGGCGCCCACGTCGAGGACGATTCCGGCGCCCTCCGCGCCGAGTGTCAGCTCGCCGGGGTACATGCCGAGCGCGCCGAGCACGTCACGGAAGTTGAGGCCGGCCGCCCGCACCTCGATCCGCACCTGGCCGGGGCCGAGCGGGGCGTCGGCGGCGGGCCAGGGCAGCAGGGCGAGGTTCTCCAGCGTGCCGGCGCCGCTGGTGTCCAGGCGCCATGCGGTGCCGTCCCCCGGCGGTACGAGCGTGCCGTCCGAGCCGAGCGGGACGAGGCGGGGCACCAGGGCCCGGCCCGCGCGCAGGGCGAGTTGCGACTCACCGGCGGCGAGAGCCGACGCGACCGCGGCGGGCAGCGCGGCGGCGGACGTCCGATCATCGTCCATGTCGACCAGGAGCAGCCGCTCGGGGTTCTCCGCCTGGGCGGCCCGCAGCAGGCCCCACACCGGGGCGTGTGCCAGGTCCTCGACGTCCTCGCCGACGTGGGTGGAGACGGCACGCCGGGTCGCGACGACGAGGCGTCCCGTGGCCCGGCTCTCGTCGTTCAGCCAGGTCCGCACGAGGTCGAGGGCGCGCGCGGTGGCGGCCGTCATCCCGGCCGCGAGGTCGGCCGCCGGTCCGGCGCCCAGGGAGAGCAGCGAGTTCTCCGCCTCGTCCGCCACGTCGACGCCCGCGTCCCGCAGTGCCTCGCGGAGCCCGAGGGCGTCCGGTCCCGCCACGGCCAAGGTGCCCTCGGCGGCGTCGGCCTGTGTGAGCGGCGTCCACTCCAGGCGGAGCAGTTCGTCGGGCAGGGCGGCGGCTCGTACGGGCTCGGGCTGGGGGGAGGTACCGGTGAACGGGCGCAGCACCAGCGAGTCCAGTACGGCGAGCGGCCTGCCCGCGGTGTCGGCGACCGCGGCCGAGACCGCGTCGGTACCGGCGCCGGTGAGCCGCACCCGTACCGAGGCCGCGCCGCCCGCGAACAACCGCATGCCGGTCCAGGAGAAGGGCAGCAGTCCGCCGCCGTCCCGGACGAAGCCGCCGAAGCCCATGGCGTGCAGGGCGGAGTCGAGCAGCGCGGGGTGCACGCCGTAGCGGGCCGCGTCGGGGGCGTCGTCGAGCGTGGCTTCGGCGAAGACCTCGTCGTCGCGCCGCCAGACCGCGCGCAGCCCGCGGAACGCGGGACCGTAGGCGTACCCGGCGTCGGCCATCACCTGGTAGTAGTCGTCCACCGGTATCGGCTCGGCGCCGACCGGCGGCCACGCCTCCCGCGCGAATCCGGCCTCGGTGTCGTCCGACGCGCCGGCGTCGGTGTCGTCCGATGCGAGCAGTCCGGCGGCGTGCCGTGTCCATGGCCGCTGCTGTGTCGCCCCGTCGTCGGCGAGAGGCCGCGAGTGCACCTCCAGCTGTCGGTTGCCCGTGGCGTCGGGCGCCCCCACCACGAGCTGGAGCCGGACACCGCCCGATTCCTGTTCCTGTTCCTGTTCCGTGAGGGTGAGCGGGGCCTCGAGGGTGAGTTCCTCAAGGCGTCCGCAGCCCAGCGTCCGGCCGGCGTGCAGCGCCATCTCGACGAAGCCGGTGCCGGGGAAGAGCACCGTGCCGGAGACCGCGTGGTCCGCGATCCACGGGTGCGTGGCGAGCGACACCTCTCCGCTGAACACGGTGCTGCCGTCCGCCAGTTGGACCCGGGAGGTGACGAAGGGGTGTTCGGTGGCGGCGGGGACGGGGGTCTGCTCCTGTGCGGCGGGAGCGGGCGCGTCGACCCAGCAGATCCTGCGCTCGAACGGATACGTCGGCAGCCCCGGCACCCGTACGGGCGTGCCGCTCCCGCTGCCGGCCGCGTCGCCGTCCGTGTCCACGTCCGCGTCCGCGTGGAGTGCGGCCCAGTCGACGACCGCGCCGCGCACCCACAGGTCCGCCACCCGGGCGAGGTCGCGTGCGCGCAGGGCGGCGTCGAGCCCGGAGGCGTCCACCCGGGCGGCCGTGGCCGAGAACACCGCGTCACCGGGGCGGCCCCGGCGCCACCGGGTCAGGTGCCCGCGCAGTTCCTCGGCGCCGGAGGCGATGACGGCGAGACGGTGGGTCAGGTCCGTGCGGCCGACCTGGAGGGTGTACGCGATGTCGGCCAGGGCGGCCGCGGGCCGCTGCCCGAGGAAGTCGAGCCAGAGGTCGGCGTAGGCGTCGAGGCGCTCGCGCGTGTGCGCCGAGAGGACGAAGAGGACGGGACCGCGCCCGGCGGACCGGGGGCGGCGGGCCGGCTCGGGCGCCTCTTCCAGGACGACGTGCGCGTTGGTGCCGCCCCCGCCGAGGCCGGTGATCCCGGCGCGGCGCGGTACGGGGACGCCGTCGACCGTGACCTGCTCCCAGGGCACGGAGGTGCCGGACAGTTCGAAGGGGAGCCGGTCGATGTCGATGGCCGGGTTGTACTCGTCGGGCAGCCGGGTGGGCGGCAGCGTGCGGTGCCGCAGGGCGAGGACGACCTTGAAGAGCTGCGCCATGCCGGCGGACGCCTCGCCGTGGCCGATGTTGGGCTTCAGCGAGCCGATGCGGTACGGCCCGCGCGCGTCCTGCCGGTCCTCGAAGACCTGGGTGAGGGAGGTCATCTCGACGGCGTCGCCGATCTCGGAGCCGTTCGCCGTGGCCTCCACGTAGGCGACGGTGCGCGGGTCCACGCGGGCGTCGCGCAGTGCCGCACGGATCACCTCGGCCTGCCGCTGGGAACTGGGGCTGGTGAAGCCGATGGTGCGGCCGTTGTGGTTGACGGCGCTGCCGCGGATGACCGCGTGCACCGGGTCGCCGTCGCGCAGCGCGTGCCGGAGCGGCTTGAGCAGCACCACGCCGACGCCCTCGCCGGGGACGATCCCGGCGGCCTCGGCGCCGAAGGACGCGCAGTCGTCCCGGTCGGACAGCAGCCCCACCGTGGCGAGTTCGACGTACGTGGAGGGGTGCAGGTAGAGGTTCACCGCCCCGGCGAGCGCCAGGTCGCAGCGGCCGGAGCGGAGGCTCTCGACCGCCTCGTGCAGGGCGACGTGGGCCGAGGAGCAGGCGGTGTCCACGGCCTTGCTCGGGCCGCCGAGGTCGAACTGGAACGACACCCTGTTGACCATGTCGCCGAACGACGTGCGGGGCATCTCCAGGCGCCCCTCGGCGCCGAGCTGCGTGAAGCCGTGCTTGGCGCCGCCCGCGAAGACGCCGATGCGGCCCCGGACGCCGGCGGGGAGCTTCGACGGGGCATGGCCCGCGTCCTCCAGGGCCTTCCAGCACTCCTGGAGGAAGAGGCGCACCTGCGGGTCGGTGTTGCGGGCCTCCTGCTCGGTGAAGCCGAACAGAGCGGGGTCGAACGCGTCGAACCCGTCGAGGAAGGCACCCCACTTGGAGTGGCTCTTGCGCACCACGTCGGCGCCCTCGGGCCGCGGGTCGTAGTGCTCGCGCCAGTCCCAGCGGCGCCCGGGTATCTCGGTGACGGCGCTCCTGCCCTCCATGAGCAGCTGCCAGAAGCTGTCCTGGTCGGGGGCGTCGGGGAAGGTGCCGCTCATGCCGATCACGGCGATGGCACCGTCGAAGTCGTCGAGGCCGAGATCGACGGCCGTCGCGGTCTCGGCGTCGGCGTCGGCGTCGGCGGGGGTGTCGGCGACAACATCCGCCGAAGCGGGGGCGGGGGCGACAACATCCGCCGAAGCGGGGGCGGGGGCGATGACCTCACCGCGCTCGGCCGACGCGGGCGCGCCGGCTTCGTCCGACCCGGAAGCCGATACGGGCCCGGTCTGGCCGGCCGCTTCCGCGGGCGCCGGCTCCCCGCTCCACCCCAGGAACGCCCTGCAGGCATCAGGGAACCGCTCGACGAGGTGCCCGGCCACGCCCTCGACCTTGGCGAACTCGAAGAACAGGGTGCGGGACGCTGCCGGGAACGCCTCGCTCAGGAGTTGGTTCAGGCGGGTGCGGGTGACGGAGTCGATGCCGTAGCGGTCGAGCTGCTCGCCCGGGTCGATCTCGCCGTCGCCCTCCGTGCCGCCCAGCAACTCCGTGGCCATCAGGGCGATCCGCTGCTCCACCGCCTCCGCCAGCCGCTCGGGACGCCGCTCCGTCCGCCCGGCGGGCACCGGCTCCGCCACGGGCGCCGCCGCGACGGCCACCGGAGCAGCCACGGACGCGGGAGCGGGCGTGGGCGCAGGAGCGGGACGGGAAGCGGGAGCCACCGGGGTCATGGGAATACCGTGGCGGGTCTCGGCGAAGGGGTAACCGGGCAGGGGGATCCTCGTCGGCGTGCCACCCCGGTGCAGTACGGCCCAGTCCACGGGGCCGCCCCGCACCCACAGCTCGGCGGCACGGGTCAGCTTGCCGCGTTCGAGCCACTTGCCCACGGCCTCGCGCAGCTCGTCGTCGGCGAACAGCCGCGCGACGTCGGACCGCCCGTCGCCCTCGCCCAGCCAGCAGTTGTCGGGCAGCTCGGTGCCCTCGGCCAGCGCGCGCAGGGCGGTGACGAGTTCGTCCAGATCCCGTACGACGAGCGCCGCCCGCGCCGCCAGTTCCGCGCGTCCGAGCTGCAAGGTGCGCGCCACATCGGCCAGTGAGGGCGGCGCGCCCTCGGGGCGGTCGTCCTGGGCGGTGTGCCGGCCCGCGTCGACCAGCCGCGCCAGTTCGGCCGCCGTGCTGCCCTCGTGCAGGGCATCGCCGTCGATGTGGCCGCCGAACCCGGCGTCCAGTGCCTCGCCGATGCGGCCGAACTGCTCGGGCCGCACCCCGTAGGAGTCGAGGGGCTCGTCCGGGTCGATCTCCTCGGCGTCCACGCCCAGGACGTCGGCCACCACGGCGCACACCCGCGCCGGTTCCACCGCACGCGCGGCGGACGGGCCGGCGACGGCAGAGGCGGAGGTGGTGGCGTCCGCGAGGTACGCGGCGAGGTTCTTCGCGTACGCGCGCAGCCGCTCGGGGGTACGCGCCGACAGCGGCACGACCTGCGGCGACGTGTCCTCGCGACGCCCCTGCCCCTGCCCCGCGACGGGCGCGGGCACGTACTGCTCGACGACGACATGCGCGTTGGTCCCGCTGTGGCCGAAGGAGTTCACCGCGGCCATCAGCGGAAGGCCGTCGGGGTGCTGCCACGGGCCGGCCGCCGCGTCGGCGACGAACGCGGAGTCCGCGAGGTCGATCAGCGGGTTGAGGTCGCGCAGCGTCGGCATGCCGACCAGGCGCCCGTACCGCATCGAGAGCAGCACCTTGATCATGCCGACGACCCCGGCGGGGGCGCCCGTGTGGCCGATGTGCGCCTTGGCGCTGCCGAGGGCGGCGAACCCGCGCTCACCGGTGAGCCGCCGGAACGCCCGTACCAGCGCGTTGGCCTCCACCGGGTCGCCGAGCGCGGTGCCGGTGCCGTGCGCCTCGACGTATCCGACGCGCTCGGCGGGGACGCCGAAGCGGCGGTACACGTCGAGGACCAGTTCCTCCTGGGCGGCGCCGTTCGGGGCCGTGATGCCGTTGCTCGCGCCGTCCTGGTTCATGCCGGTGGCGCGGATGATTCCGTGGACGTGGTCGCCGTCGGCCACCGCGTCGGAGAGCCGCTTCAGTACGAGGACGGCCACCGCCTCGGAGTAGACGGTGCCATTGGCGCCGGCGTCGAAGGTGCGGCACTCGCCGCTCGGTGACATCGCGCCGCTCTCCACGAGCAGGTCGAGGCCGCGCGCGTCCAGGCCCGCGTTGACGCCGCCGGCCAGCGCCAGGGACGACTCGCCCGACCGCAGGCTCTGGCAGGCCAGGTGCACGGCGGCCAGGGAGGAGGAGCAGGCCGTGTTGACCACGAGGGCGGCGCCGCGCAGGTCGAGGAAGTACGAGAGTCGGGAGGCCACCAGGGCGTCGGAGGCGCCGGTGAACGACTCGTGCGGGTAACCGGTCGGCTCGGCGCCGATGAACAGGCCCGTACGGGAGCCGGCGAGCGACGTCGGGTCGATCGCGGCGTCCTCCAGGGCGTGCCAGCTCTCCTGGAGCAGCAGCCGCTGGTTGTGGCTCATCAGATCGGCCTCGTGCGCCCGGATGCCGAAGAACTCCGCGTCGAAGTGGTCGCGTTCGGTGAGGGCGCCGCCCCAGCGGTAGCCCGCCGGGTCGTCGGGGGCGATGTAGTGGTCGGGCAGCTCGCCGTAGCCGACGCGGCCCTCGGTGAGGTTGCGCCAGAACGCGCGTACGTCCGGCGCTCCCGGGAACTGCCCGGCCATGCCGACCACCGCGATGTCCAGCATCCGCGAACGGTCGGGGCGGTCGGCGGCGTCGGCCGCCGCCTCCGGCACCCGGCCCCGCTTCTCGCCCTGGTCCTCGCGGCGCGCGTCGAGGAGACCGCGTGCCTGCTCCGCGCCGACCGCGCCCTTGACGTACCCGTCGAGGATGTCGCGGAAGTTAGCGCTGCTCATCGTTGCTCCCTCGTGGCCAGCTCTGCGTCGAGCAGGTCGAGCACTTCCGCGGCGGACAGCTCTCCTGCCGCGAACCGTGCCTCCAACTTCACGATCAGGTCGTCCGGCGCGGTCGCCGGCGGTTCCGGTTGCGCTGATGGCGCCAGTGGCTCCTGGGGCGCCGGTGGTTCGTGGGGTGCCGGTGGTTCGTGGGGTGCCGGTGGCTCCTGGGGTGCCGGGGCCAGCAGGTCGTTCAGGTGGTCGGCCAGCCGCTCCACGGAGGAGAACTCGTACAGGGCGGCCGCGTTGAGCTCGATGCCCAGCTCCTCGGCGATGGCCGCGACGAAGGTGGAGCCGGTGATCGAGTCGACCCCGAGGTCGGCGAAGGCCGTCGATGGCGACAGCTCCTCCTTCGGCACCCGCAGGGTCCGCGCGAGGCGTGCCACGAGCAGGCCGCGCAGCTCGGGGCGCCGGTCGTGGGCGACGGGCGCGCTCGGTCGCCGCCCGTCGGCGGCCCCGCTCCGCTCCGCGCCCCGAGCCGTGACCGGCGCCGGGGCCCGCATCCCGATGACCTGCCGGTGGCGGCCCGCCCGCAGCAGCCGCACCGCTGTGTCAAAGCAGGCGGCCCCCTCGTCGTCGTCCAGGAAGCCGAGCGTCGGGTAGTCCCGCGCGGCCTCGCCGAACGAGGCGCGCCAGGCTCCCCAGTTGACGATGCCGACCGGGAAGGCGGCGCCCGGGGCGACGGCCCTGGCGAAGGCGTCGGCCGAGGTGATGCCGGCCGCGTAGGCGGCGTGGGTGCCCGCGCCGCCGAAGGAGAAGGCCTGGGCCGAGGAGAAGTAGCAGAGGAGGTCGAGCGGTTCGTCCGCCACGGCCTCGTAGACGTTCCGCGCGCCCGCCGCCTTGATCTCGTAGTGGGCCCGGAACTCCTCCTCGCCGAGGTCCGCGAGGGCGCCCGGCGCCCCGGTGATGCGGGTGGCGCCCGCGAACAGCACGCCGTGGATCTCGCCGAGCAGCCCCTTGGCCTCGGTGATCGCCCGCCGTGCCTGGCGCGGGTCGGTGACGTCGCCCTGCACATAGCCGACGCGGTCGCCGTAGAGCGCCTCGCGCACCGCGGGGTCGCTCTGCGGGCGGCGTCCGACGCAGACCACCTTGGCGTCGTAGCGGTCGATGAGGTGGCGGCTGACGACGCGTCCGACGAAGCCGCTGCCGCCGACCACCACGTAGGTGCCGCCGGGCCGGATGCCGGGCAGGCCCGGTGCGGCGGCCTCGGCCGGGGGCACCGGTGCGGTCTGCTGCCGGTGGCGCCGCCCGCCCCGCAGCGCCACCAGGTCGGCGGCCGGGGAGGCGGGTTCGCCGGCCACCAGGGCGGCCACCGCGGCACGGCCCTCGGGCGTGCGCAGGTCGGCGCCGGCCACATCCAGGTTGCGTACGGCGAAGCGGCCGGAGTCACGCGCCACGAAGTAGGCGAGACCGGCCAGGCCCGCGCCGTGCGCGGCGCTCGGCTCACCGGCGACCGACTGGGTGTCCTGGGTGACGACGCAGAGGTCCGTGCGTGCGCCGTCGAGCCGCTGGACGGCCTTGACCAGCCGCAGCAGGGCCAGTTCGGGCCCGGCCGAGGCTGCGCCGACACCCTGGCCTGGACCGCTGACGAGGAAGACCCGATCGGGTGCCGTCCCCGTCAGGGCGAAGGGGTCGTCGAGTGGCCGTTCGATCACCTCGGTGGCGCCGACGCGCCGGTAGTGCGCCGCCAGTGCCCCCGCGAGCCCGGTCCCCGGATCGTCGGCGGCGATCAGGACCCTGCGGGGAGCGGGCCCGGCGGCGGGCGCGACGGGCGCCTCCGTCCAGCGCACCACGCTCAGCAGCCCGTTCGGCGGCACGACGGGCACCTCGGTGGGCGCCTCGACGGGTGCCTCCACGGTCCGGGCGTCGGCGGCGGCCCCGCCCGTGGGAACCCAATGCCACTCCCCCGCGAACGGATACGTCGGCAGCGCCACCCGGCGCGGCCGGTCCTCGCCGTAGCGGGCGCTCCAGTCCACCGCGGAACCGTCCGCCCACCGTCGCGCGACCTCGTGCGGCTCACCGGCACCGAGCACCGGACGCACCCCGTGGTCCGCGAACTCGCCCAGCTGGCGCGCCAGTTCGACCGTGTCACGCACCACGAAGGCCGCCCGCACGGGCCACTCGGCCCGACCGACCTGGAGGGTGTACGCGATGTCGCGCAGCGGCCCGGCCGGGCCGTCGGTGAGCGCGTCCCGCAGCCGCGCGGCGAGCTGCCGCAGCTGCTCCTCGGTGCGTGCCGACAGCGGCACGGGGACGGGTCCTTCGGGGGTGCGGGACGGCACGGCGTCGGCGAGGGGCACGTACTCCTCGAGGACGATGTGCGCGCCCGCTCCGGTGGCCCCGAAGGAGCTGAGGCCCGCGCGGCGCGGCCCCTCGGGCGGCGCCGGCCACGCCTCGGTGGCGCGCTGGAGCCTGAAGGGGGTCTCGTCGAGGCCGAGCAGCGGGTTCACGGTGTCCGCGTGCAGGGAGGGCACCAGGGTGCGGTGGTGCAGTTGCAGCACCGCCTTGGTGAGGCCCGCGACACCGGCGGCGGACTCCGCGTGCCCGATGTTGGACTTGACCGAGCCGAGGGCGCAGAAACCGCGGTCCTGGGTGTGCCGGCCGAAGGCGGTGGTCAGACCGCGGATCTCGATGGGGTCGCCCAGGGAGGTGCCGGTGCCGTGCGCCTCCAGGTAGCCGATGGAGCGGGCGTCGACGCCCGCCGCGTCGAACGCCGCCGAGATGACGGCGGCCTGTCCGACGGGGCTCGGCACGCTGAACCCGCTCACGGCACCGACGTGGTTGACGGCGGTCCCGGAGATGACGGCGTAGATGTGGTCGCCGTCGGCCTCGGCGGCGGCGAGCGGTTTGATGACGACCGCGCCGACGCCCTCGGCGGACACGTAGCCGTCCCCGCCCTCGCCGAAGGAGCGGCAGCGGCCGTCGGAGGAGTGCATGCCGACGGCGCCGTAGGTGCGGTACTTGCCCGGGTGCAGGGAGAGGTTGACGCCGCCCGCGAGGGCGACCTCGCATTCGCCGCGGCGCAGTGCCTCCACGGCGAGGTGCACCGCGGTGAGGGAGGACGAGCACAGGGTGTCGACCGTCATGCTCGGGCCGTGGAAGTCGCAGACGAAGGAGACGCGGTTGGCGATCTGCCCCTGGTTGAGGCTGAGCGGCACGGGCGTGTCCGCCTCGGCGGCGACCAGCGTGTAGTCCTTGTGCATGGCTCCGGCGAACACGCCGACCGCGCGCCGCCGGTCCGGGCCCTTGGGCTCGGCGAGCCCGGCGGGGGTGTACCCGGAGTCCTCGATCGCCTCCCAGCAGGTCCGCAGGAACCAGCGTTCCTGCGGGTCGGTGATCTCCGCCTCGGGGCGGGAGATCCTGAAGAAGTCGGCGTCGAAGCGGCCGACGTCGTCGAGGAACCCGCCCCAGCGCGAGCCGTCCCCCTCCCCCGGCGTCCAGCGCCGTGCCGGCACCTCGCGGACGCTGTCCCTGCCGTCCTTCAGGTTCGTCCAGAACGCGGCGAGGTCGTCCGCCCCGGGGTAGTGCCCGGCCATGCCGATGATCGCGAAGCGCTCGGGGCCGGCGGCGGGCAGGGGGCGCCGCCTGAGGCGCGGGCGCTCCAGCGGCTCGCGGCGCCCGGCCCCTGTCGCCTCCCGTCCGGCCAGGACGGCGTGGGCGTTGGTGCCGCCGTCGGCGAAGCTGGAGACGGCGGCGACGAGCGGGGCGTCGGGCCAGGGGACCAGCGTGCGTTCGAAGCGCAGGGGGGTCGCGGTGAGGTCGAAGTGCTCCAGGGGCTGCTGCCCGCTGAGGAAGGGCACGAGGGCGCGGTTGCGGAGCATCAGGACGGTCTTGATGACTCCGGCGATGCCCTCCGCGCACTGCGGGTGGCCGATGTTGGGCTTGACGGAGCCGAGCGAGCAGGGCGTGTCGGAACCGTCGCGGTAGACGGCCGCGATGGCCTTCAGCTCGATCAGGTCGGGGATCTGGGAGCCCGCCGCGTTGGTCTCGATGTACGTGACGTCGTCGGCGGAGACCCCGGACTTCGCGAGGGCGCGGGCCATGACGCCGCGCTGGGCGCCCGGGTTGGGGGTCGCGGGGCCCGCGGTCCTGCCGTCGTTGTTGACGGCCACCGCCTTGAGCACCGCGTGCACGCGGTCGCCGGCCGCCTCGGCCGCGGCGAGCGGCTTGAGCAGGAGGACGCCGACGCCCTCGGCGGGCGTGAAGCCGTGGGCACGCCGGTCGAAGACGTGGAACTCCGTGCCGGTGTTGAGCAGTCCCCGCCGGTCGAACAGGCGGTGCCCGCCGGCGTCGGGCAGCAGCGTGATGCCGGCGACCACGGCGGCCTCGATGTCGCCGGAGCGCAGTGCCTGGGCGGCGTGGTGCAGGGCCACGAGCGCGGAGGAGCAGGCGGTGTCCACGACCGTGCTGGGGCCGCGCAGGTCGAAGTGGTGCGACAGGTTGGCGGCCAGGTAGTTCTGGCCGACGGCGACCACGGGGTTGCGGCTGCGGGCGAGGGTGGCCTCGTCCGGGGCGTGCCGGGTGCGCCCGCCCACGTACACGCCGATGTCGCGGCCCTTCACCTCGTCGGGGGCGTAGCCCGCGTCGCAGAGCGCGAACAGCGTCTCTTCGAGGAGCAGCAGCGCCTGCGGGTCCATGGCGGCGGCGTCGGCGTCGGAGAGGTGGAAGTGGCCGGGGTCGAACCCGTCGAGGTCGAGCAGGCCCGCGGTGTACCCGGTCGCGCCGCCCCAGCGCCCCGCGGGCACGGGGGCGATCGCCGAGCGGCCCTCGCTGAGCAGCCGCCAGTAGGCGTCGAGGTCGGGGGCGCCGGGGAAGCGGCCGGACATACCGACCACGGCGATGTCGTCCGGGGCGCCGGCGGGCGCCCGGTGACGCTCCGCGGGCACGGTGACGGTGACCGGGGAACGGTCCTGGGCGGCCGCGGGTGTCGTGCCGCCGAAGGCCGCGGGTGCCGGATCGACGACGGCCTCGGGTGCCGTGCCGCCGAAGACCGCGGCGAGGGCCTGCCCGTGGTGGGCGGTGAGCCAGCCGACGAAGGACTCCACGGTGGGGTGGTCCACGAGGACCGAGGGGTCGAGGTCGACGTCCAGTTCGGCGCCGACCTTGCGCAGGATCTGGACCATCATGATCGAGTCGGTGCCGTAGTCGGAGATCGGCACGTCGGCGGCCAAGCGGGCGCGGTCGAAGCCGAGTTCATCGGCCAGCAGGCCGATCAGCCACGCCTCGGCCTGCTCGGCGGCGTCCGTGCCACCGCCCGTGCGCGCCGTGCCGTTCGTGCCGTTCGTGCCGTTCGTGGCGGGCACGGCCGCGGGGGCCGGCGTCTTGGCCGCGCGGACCCGCAGTTCCCGTGGCGTCCACTCCGGGGCGACGATCGCCGGCAGGACGACGGGGCCCACCCCGGTGGACAGGATGTGGTCGAGCAGCCGCAGCCCCTGCGCCTCGGAGAGTTCGCCGAGACCGGTGGCCCGGTAGCCGGGTCCCGGGCGTTCACCGCCCATGCCGACGCCCCGCCAGCTCGGCCAGGCCACGCTCACCACGGGCAGCCCGTGGGGCGCGCGGCGGGCGACGGCGTCCAGGTGGGCGTTGGCCATCGCGTAGTCGCTCTGTCCCACGGCCGCGGCGGGGACCATCGAGGCGACGGAGGAGAACAGCACGCAGAACCGCAGCGGATCGCCGGCCAGCGCGTCGAGAAGGGCGTCGACCCCGGCCGTCTTGGGGCCGAGCACCGCGCGCACGGCCTCGACCGGCTTGCGTACGAAGGCGAGGTTGTCCCGGTCCACGAGTCCGGCGGCGTGCAGCACCCCGCCGATCGGCCCGAACTCCCCGCGGATCTCGTCCACGGCGGTGCGGACGGCGTCCGCGTCCTCGCCCAGCGGCAGCGAGAGGACCTTCAGGCGGACCCCGTCGCGCTCCAGCGCGCGCAGCCCGGCGAGCTTGCGGCCGAGCGCGGTGTCCGTGCCGTGCCGTGCCCACTCCGCTCGCGGCGGCAGCTGCTCGCGCCCGGTGAGGACGAGGGTCCTCGCGCCCCACTCCCTGACCGCGTGCCCGGCGAGCGCGAGGCCGATGCCGCGGGTGCCGCCGGTGATGAGCAGCGGCTCGTGCGCGGGGAAGTCGACGGGGGCGCCCATGGCGGCGGGCAGCGCTTCGAGGACGGCCCGCTGCCGGGTTCCCCGGCGGTAGGTGACCTCGGTGTCGTCGCCGCCTTCGGCCAGTTCGCGCGCCACGAGGTCCGCCAGCTCCGCGTCCGCGGGGTCGGCCTCCAGGTAGCGGGAGCGGACGCGCCCGTACTCGCTCTGCAGCATCCGGTAGAGCCCGGCGCGGGCGTCACCCGGGCCGACGCCGAGCAGCAGCGCCTCGCGCCCGGCCATGCGCTGGAGCACCGGCAGCCAGTCGTCGAGGCCGAGCCCGCCGAGGTCGACCAGCGCGTCGAAGCGGTCGTCCACGTCGGCCGCGGAGCCGATCAGGCGGGCACCGGGCAGGGCGTCCGCGAGGCGGGCGGCGTGCGGCCCCGCCCCGAGGACGGCCATGGCGGCCGGCGCGCGGCCCGCGAGGGCGGGAGCGGGCTCCCACCGCCGTACGAGCAGACGCGTGCCCTCGGGCGGTGCCACCTCGCCCCGGCCCCGCTGGGCGACGAAGACCTCGCCGAAGGCGTCCGGCTCGGCGACCGGCCGCCACACCTCGCCGTAGCCGGTGTCGCGCAGCACCTCCTGCCAGCGGGACGCGGACAGGAGCGGCGCGCCGGGGAGCCGTACGTCCTCGTCGTCGTAGAGCCACCAGCCGTCGAGGAGGCCGAAGGTGAGGGTGAGGACGGCGGACTTGCGGGTGACCTCGTTGACGACGAGGACGCCGCCGGGGCGCAGGGCCGCCGCGAGGTTGCGCAGGACGGCGCGGATGTCGCGGGTGGCGTGGAGCACGTTGGTCGCCACGATGACGTCGCAGTCGCCGCCGGTGAGCCGTTCGCCGGCGCCGGGCGCGGTGACGTCCCAACGGCCGTAGCGCAGATGGTCCCTGCCGGGTCCGAAGCGGCTTTCGGCCTGGTCGAGGAAGGCCGGGGAGAGGTCGGTGTACCAGTACTCCAGGTGGTCGGCGTACGGGTCGAGGCGGGGCAGGACGGCGGCGGTGGTGCCGCCGGTGCCCGCGCCGACCTCGGCGACGCGGACGGTGGCCGAGGCGTCCCGCGCGAGGCGTTCGCGCACCGCCGTGGCGGTGACCTCGGCCACCACGTCGTTGAGCCGGTCGGCGACGGCGTTGCCCTGGTAGACGGCGGTGAGCCTGGCCATGGAGCCGCCGGGGAAGAGCACGTCGGTCGCGGGCAGCGCGCCGGACAGGATCTCGGGGAGCCGTTCCACGCACTCCTGGACGAGGGAGAGCTGCGCGTCCCAGTAGGGGTCGGTCGCGAAGCGCTCGCGCACGGCCGCCCACGCGGCGTCGTGGGCCGGGGGCCGTTCCCCCGCGAGTTCCAGGACGTCGCCGTGCCGTCGCGTCAGACCGGTGGCGGTCAGCAGCCGGGCGGCCTCGTCGAGCCAGCGCCGGTACTTGTCGACGACGCCGAGGTGCCGCGCGATCCCGTCCACGGACTCGGTGCGGGCGTCGGTGAAGAGCCCGGCCGCGCACAGGCGGAGCAGCACCTGGCGGGCGATCAGGCGGTCGAGTTCCTGGGCCGGGAGGGCGGCGGGCGCGGGTGCGGGCGGGATGACGGCGTCCCGCCGGACACGGGCGAGGCCGGTGCCCTTGCCGGTGCCGGTGCCGGTGCCCGTGCCGGTCTCGGGGTTCGTGCCGGCCTCTGGGCTTGTGCCGGCCCCGGTGTCGGCGGCCGTGCTCCGGGCGGCGGGTCCGACGGGGTTCGCGGCGGGGTCCCCGAAGGCGTCGGGGAAGCGTGCCGCGAGGTGGGCGGCCAGGTCGCGCACGGTGGTGTACTCGAAGAGCAGTGTGGGTTCCAGCTCCTGCCCCACCACTTCCCGTACGGCCTCGACCAGGCCGAGCACCTGCGCGGACTCCAGGCCGAGTTCGTAGTAGCCGGCGGTGACGGGCACCGACCGCGCGTCCGTGCCGAGGCGTTCGGCGAGCAGCCTGCGCAGGAAGTCCTCGACGTGGCCGGCCTCGGGCTCGGCGGCCGGGGCGGAAGCGGCGGTCCGGGCCGGGGTGGACGCCCCTGACACGGCCTTGCTGGACAGCTCGGTCAGTTCGGCCACCTGGCGTCCCCGGGGGTCGAAGAAGTCCACGGAGAACCGGGCGACCTCGCCCCTGCGGCTCACCGAGGCACGCCGCACCCGCGCCGTGCAGGCGCCGGTCAGCGGCCCCGCCGTGCGGAAGGAACCGATGTGCAGCGGCAGGAACGCCTGGCCGTCGGTGTCGAGCAGCGAACCGGCCGCGACCGCGCCGGCGAGCAGCAGGGCGGGGTGGATCAGGAAGTCGCCGCCGGGAGCCCGCAGTTCCGCGGTCAACCGCTCCTGATCGGCGCGGACGGTGCCCTCGGCGCGCGCGGCGCCGCTGTAGTGCTGGCCGTTGCCGCTGTCCCTGTCGTAGGTCTCGGCGAGCGGGGCCGGTGTGCCGAGCGGATGGCCGTCGAGCCGGTCGCGGAAGGCGGGGGCTTCGGTGAGGACCACCTCGGCGGTGGCGTAGGGATCGCCGTCGCCCACCGTGACCTGCCAGCGGCCCTCGCCGGCCGGGGCGCAGCGGATCTCGGCGGTCACGGGTCCGTCGGTGACGTCGAGCGGGCGCAGCGCGGTGAGGTCGCGCACCGTCAGCCGTTCCACGGCGTACCCGTGGTCGCGGAAGACCTTGGCGATGAGGTCGGGGTAGGCGAGGGCGGGCAGCAGCGCGCGGCCCTGGACGCGGTGGCCGGCGATGACCGGCGTCTCGGTGGAGAGCACCACCTCGCCGCGCGGTTCGGCGACGGGCGGCCGGCGCACGGCGTCGGCGGCGGGCAGCCAGCAGCGCTCCCGGGCGAAGGGGTAGCCGGGCAGGGAGACGCGGGGTCCGCCGCCGGGCCAGTCGACGTGGGCGCCGCGCACCCAGGCCGCGGCGAGTTCGGGCGCGCCGCGGCCGGTGGCCGGTGCGGCCGAGCGGCTCGCGGTGCCGGTCATGACGCGCGGCGAGTCGGCCCCCGCGAGGTGGCCCTCCAGGGCGTCCGCGAGGTCGTCCACGGCGTCGAAGACCACGGCGAGGCGGTGCGCCATCGGCTCGCGGGTGCGCAGCGTCGCGGCGATCGCGGCCGGGTGGGTGTCACGTCCCTCGCCGCGCAGGAAGTCGGCCGTGCGCGCGATGTGTTCGTCGAGCCGCTCGGCGTCCCGCGCGGAGAGCACGCACACGTACGGCGGCTCCTGCGCGGGCGGCTGCGTCGGGGACACGTACTCCTCCAGGATCACGTGGGCGTTGCCGCCGCCCGCGCCGAACGCGCTGATGCCGGCGGTACGGGGCAGGGGTCGGCCCGCGGCGTCGACGCGCGGCGTCCAGGGTGCCCGCTCGCGCTGGAGGCGGAAGGGGGTGGCGTCCAGGTCGAGGTGCGGGTTGAGGCGTTCGGCGTGCAGGGAGGGCACGAGTTCCCGGTGGCGCAGTTGCAGCAGCACCTTGGTGAGCGCGGCCATGCCCGCGGCCGACTCGGCGTGCCCGATGTTGGACTTGACCGAGCCGATGGGGATGCGTACGCCCGTCAGGTCGTGTCCCTGGAAGGCGCGGACCAGGCCGGTGATCTCCACCGGGTCGCCGAGCGAGGTGCCGGTGCCGTGCGCCTCCAGGTAGTCGAGCTGTGCCGGGGTGCGGCCCGCCCGGTCGAGTGCCTCGCCGATCAGCACGCCCTGCGCCTTGGGGTTGGGCACGCTGAAGCCCTTGCCCGCCCCGCCGTGGTTGACGGCCGTCGACCTGACCACCGCGAGGACGCGGTCGCCGTCGGCCTCGGCCGCCGAGCGGCGCTTGAGCAGCACGGCCCCCGAGCCCTCGGCGGGCACGTAGCCGTCGCCGCCCTCGCCGAAACTGCGGCAGCGGCCGTCGGTGGAGAGGAAGCCGCCCTTGGCGAGCTGGAGGTACTTGAGCGGGTGGCTGGAGATGTTGACCCCGCCTGCCACGGCGACGTCGCAGTCGCCGTCCCTGATCGCCCGGCAGGCGAGGTGCAGGGCGGTGAGCGAGGACGAGCACATGGTGTCCAGGGCGATGCTCGGGCCGTCGAAGTCGAAGAAGTACGAGACGCGGTTGGCCACCGACGCGTACGAGGACGAGGTGGCCGCCCCGGTGCCGCGCAGCGCCTCGTCGACACCGTAGAGCTGGTAGTGGCCGTACATCAGGCCGACGAAGACGCCGGTGCGGACCTTCGAGAGGGCGGCGCGCGAGGTGCCCGCGTCCTCCAGGAGGTGCCAGACCGTCTGGAGGAAGATCCGCTCCTGCGGGTCGATGTGTTCCGCCTCCACCTGGGACATGCGGAAGAACATCGGGTCGAAGGAGGCGACGTCGGAGAGCCAGCCGCCCCACTTGGCGTACGTCTTGCCGGGGGTGGCGCGGTCGGGGTCGTAGAACCGGTCGTGGTCCCACCGGTCCGCGGGAACCTCCGTCACGCAGTCCCTGCCCTCCCGCAGGTTGCGCCAGAACTGTCCGAGGTCGTCGGCCCCGGGGTAGCGGCCGGCCACACCGACGATCACGATGTCGTCGTCGTCCCGTTCGGGCAGCGGCGCGGGCGGGGCGGCGTACGGGGCGGGCGCGGGGGTGAGGGCCGTTTCCGAGGTGTCGTCCCCGGCGGGCGCGACGCCGTGGGCGGCGGGCGCGAGGAAGGCGCGCGCCTCGGCCGGGTGCTGGGCGACCAGGAAGTCGGCCAGCTCGCCGATGGTCAGGTACTCGAAGAACAGCGTCTTGGAGAGCGGCCCGAAACGTTCCTCCAGTGACCGCGTCAGACTCAGCACGAGGAGGGAGTCGACGCCGTAGTGGTCGAAGGCCTCGTCCTCGGCGACATCCTCCAGGGCCATCTTCAGCTCTTCGGCGAGGAGTTCGCGGAGGTAGGCGACCATGGGGGCGCGCAGGTCGCCGCTGTCCGTGTCCTCGGCCCGGGGGCGCGCGGCCGCGGGCCGAGGCGGCCGCGCGGTGTCGCGCAGCGCCTCGCCGATCCGCGCGCGGTCCCCCGCGGTCAGCAGGAGGCGGGAGGCGCCGCCGCGCAGGGCCGCCTCCAGGGCGTCGAGGGCGGCCTGCGCGGGCAGCGGTTCCATGCCGAACTCGCGGCGCATGGCCTCGCGTGCGTCGGCGGTGAGGGACATGCCGCCGTCGCGCCACAGCGACCAGTCGACGGCGAGGCCGCCGCCGGGGCGCCGCTCCAGGTAGTGGTCGAGGAAGCTGTTGGCGTACGCGTAGTCGCTCTGGCCGACGTTGCCGAAGACCGCGGCCGTCGAGCCGAACGCCACGAAGTACTCGGGGGCGTCCGCGCGGGTCGCCTCGTCGAGGTGGACCAGGCCGCGCACCTTGGGCGCGAGCACCGCGTCGGCGTCCGCACGGCTCTTGTGGAGGACGAGCCCGTCACGGAGCGCACCGGCCGCGTGCACCACGCCGGCGATCCGGCCGAACCGGCGCCTGGCCTCGGCCACCGCCCGCTCGACGTCCGCGCGCACACTCACGTCGGCCCGGACGTGCAGCCAGCCCTCGGGCAGCGGCTCGGCCGGGTCGGACCGGCCGATGAGGACGACTCCGGCGCCCGGGTGCCGGGCGATCCGCTCCGCGACCAGCATGCCGAGCTTGCCCGTGCCGCCCGTGACGAGGTGCGCCCCGGCCGCCGCCAGGGGCGAGGCCGCGTCGCCCGTCGCGGGGAGCGTGCTCTCGCGCCAGGCGCGCACGAGCCTGCGGTGCCCGTCGTGGCGTACCTCCGGCGCGTCGGCCGGGAGTTCGGCGAGCACCAGCTCGGCGAGGTCGCGGGCGGAGGGCGAGCCGGTGTGCGTGAGCACGCTCATCCGGATGCCGGGGTGTTCCTGGCCGATGCAGCGGGCGAACCCGTCAAGCGCGGCGTGCGCCGCCCCTGCGGCTCCTGCCCGGTCCTGGTGGACGAACAGGTAGCGCAGCGGCCCTTCGTGCTCCGCGATCCGGGTCCGGCACACGTCGAGGGCGGTGTGGAAGCCGGCGCGCAGCGCCTCTTCGAGGTCGCTGGTGGACCCGCCCGCGGCGAGGTGCACGAGGTGCGAGGCGTCCGGGCGGGCGCCGAGCACGACGTCCAGGCGCGGGGCGAGCACGGCGAGCTCGTCGCGCAGGGCCTCGGCGGAGCCGTCCCCGGCGTCGATGACGGCCAGCGGCCCGGCCGGCTCGGCCTGCGCGGTGGCGGCCGGTGCCTCCTGCCAGTACGGCTCGAAGGCGAGCACGGCGCGCTCGGCCGGCCCGGGCAGGTCGCGCCCGGCGTCCGGCACGGCCCGCAGTGTGAACCGCTCGACGCGCGCGACGACCGTGCCGTCGGGCGCGGTCAGGCTGATGTCGAAGACCTGGGCGTCGGTCCTGCCCTCCACCGCGACGACATGGGCGAGGCAGTCGGCGGGCAGCTCACCGAAGAGGCGTACGGAACCGATCGAGTACGGCAGGTGTGCCGTCGTGCCGCGCACCAGGTGGCCCGCGGCCTGCAGGGCCCCGTCGAGCAGCGAGGGGTGGAAGCGGTGGTCGCCGACCTCGGGACGGCGCAGCCGTGCCAGGGCCTCGCCGTCGCCGAGGGCCAGTTCCTCGATGACCTGGAAGGCGGGACCGTACCGGAAGCCGAGGTCCGCGAAGTAGGCGTAGCAGTCCTCGCGGGTCCTGCGCTCGCCGCACCGGGCGCGTACGGCGGCCGGGTCGATCGGCGCGGGCGCCGCGTCCTGCCCGGTGCCGTCCTGGCCGAACACCAGGCGGCCCCTCGCGTGCGGACGCTCGCCCGTGATCTCGAAGGCGCCGGAGGGCGCGACCACCACCCGGACGTCCCGCGAGGCGCCGGGCGGGAGCGTGACGGGCGCGGCCCAGACGATCTCGTCGACGCGCCGTACGAGGGCGGTGCCGTGGGCGCGCTCGCCGGCGAGCCGGGCCATCTCCAGGTAGACCACGCCGGGCAGCACGAGTTCGTCGCCGACCCGGTGGTCGGCCAGGTAGAACTCCGCGCCGGTGAGGTGTTTGGCGAAGGCGGTCCCGCCGAAGGTCGAGACGTTCTCGTCGAGCAGCGCCGACGACGCGGGGCGTGCGGCGGCCGTGGCCGGGGCGCCGGGGGCGGCGTCGACCCAGTGCCGGGTCGGCTCGAACGGATACGTCGGCAGCCCGATGCGGCGCCCTCGCGGCAGCCAGGACCAGTCCACGTCGGCGCCGTCGGTCCAGAGCCGGGCCAGCGACTCGAGGTCGCCCTCGGCGGACAGCGCCCGGACGAACTCCCGCCAGGCGTTGCCCCGCGTGGCGGCGGTGCGGCGCTGCGCCGCGCCGACCCGGGCGCGCAGCGCGCCCTCGGGGTCCCGGCCCTCGGCGCAGGCGTCGAGACGGGCGAGGAGTTCGGCGCGGCCGCGGGCCACGAAGGCCAGCCGCTCGTCCATGGCCTCGCGGCCGACGCGCAGGGTGTGGGCGACGTCGGCGGGCGCGGGTTGCGCGGCGCGTATGTGCGCGGCGAGCCGCCCGGCCTGTGCCCGCAGGGCCCGTTCGGTCCGCGCCGACAGGATGAACAGCTCCGCGTCCGTGCTGTCGTCGGCGGGCGCGGCGTCCGCTCCCGCCGGGGCCTCCTCGATCACCACGTGGGCGTTGGCGCCGCCGAAGCCGAAGGAGCTGACGCCCGCGCGGCGGAGCGGCTGCGCGCCGTCCGCGGCGGGCGGCGCGGGCCACGGCCGGGTGGTGTCCACGATCTCGAAGGGGCCGCCGTCCAGGTCGAGATAGGGGTTGCGCTCGCGGAAGTGCAGGCTGGCCGGGATGGTCCGGTGGCGCAGCGCGAGGACCACCTTGAGCAGTCCGGCGATGCCCGCGGCGGCCTCCAGGTGGCCGATGTTGGTCTTCACCGAGCCGATGCCGCAGCGCGGGCCCTCGGCTCCGGTCGCCGCGCCGTCCCCGGCGAGCCGTTCGAAGGCCTCGGTCAGGCCGCTGATCTCGATGGGGTCGCCGAGGGCCGTGCCGGTGCCGTGCGCCTCGATGTAGCCGACCGTGCGGGGGTCGACGCCGGCCGCGCGGTAGGCCTCGACCAGCAGTTCCGCCTGCGCGTGCGGGCTGGGCGAGGTGAGGGAGGTGGTGCGGCCGCCGTGGTTGACGGCGACGGCCTTGATCACCGCGGCGACGCGGTCGCCGTCGCGGCGGGCCCGCGCGTGGTCCTTGAGGACGACGACGCCCACGCCCTCGCCCCGCACATAGCCGTTGGCGGAGGCGTCGAAGGCCTTGCAGCGGCCGTCCTCGCTGAGCATCTCGTTGCGGCTCAGGGCGTCGTAGAGGCGGGGGTCGAGGATGAGGCTCACGCCGCCCGCGACGGCGAGGTCGCAGCTGCCCTCGCGCAGCGCGCCGACGGCCTGGTGGACGGCGGTGAGCGAGCTGGAGCAGGCGGTGTCGACCGCGACGCTCGGTCCGCGCAGGTCGAGGAGGTAGGAGACACGGTTGGGGATGACCGACAGCGCGGCGCCGGTGAGCGTGTGCGCCTCGGCCGACCTGCCGCCGGCGCGCTGCACTTCGGCGTAGTCGGAGTTGGTGGTGCCGATGAAGACGCCGACGCGTTTGCCCGCGAGGTCGCTCGCGCGGTACCCGGCGTCCTCGATCGCCGTCCACACCACTTCGAGGAGCAGCCGCTGCTGGGGGTCCATCAGCTCGGCCTCGCGCGGCGAGATGCCGAAGAAGGCGGCGTCGAAGCGGTCCACGCCGGGGAGGAAGCCGCCCCAGCGCGAACGGGACGTGCCGGTGTGCGCCCGCCAGTCCCAGCGGTCGCCGGGGATCTCGGTGACGAGGTCCCTGCCCTGCTCCAGGTGGTCCCAGAACTCCGTGAGGTCGGCGGAGCCGGGGAACCGTCCGGCCATGCCGACGATGGCCACGTCGCCGCCGCGGGGGGCGGCACGGCCTGCGTCGGGCACGGCCTCGGCCGGTTCGGTTCCGGCGGGGGTTTCCTCAGCGGCGGTGGCGGCGGTGGCGGAGGCGGCGGCATCGGCGGTGTCCCCGAGGACCTCGCTCAGGTGCGCGGCGACGGCGGCGACGGTGGGATGGCGGTAGAACAGCGTGGGCAGGACCTCGATCCCGTACCGCTCGCTGACGCGCGTGCTCAGGACGGTGAAGCTGATCGAGTTCATGCCGAGCCGGCCGAGCGGTACGTCGGCGGGGATCTGCCCGGGGTCGGTGTCGAGGATGTCGGCGATGAGGCCGCTCAGCTCGGGGATGCGGGCGGCAGCCGTACGGGCGGCGGCGGTACGGGCGGCGGCCTCGGTCAGGCGCGCGGCCGCACCACCCGTGCTCCCTGGCTCGCCCGTCGGCGCCCCGCCGCGCAGCTCCGGCGCAGACGCCTCGCCGCGCAGCTCCGCCAGCGGTGCCCGGCCCAGTCTGCCGCGGTCCACCTTGCCGTTGAGCGTCCGGGGCAGGGCGTCCAGCTCCACCAGGACGTCGGGGACCATGTGGGCGGGCAGCCGCTCGGCGAGCGCGTCGCGGGGCGGGGTGGTGGCTCCCGCGTCGAGGACGAGGAAGGCGTGCAGCACGTTCTCGCCGCCGACCGGCCGGGCGACCACGGCGGCCTCGCGGACGCCGTCCCGCGCGCGCAGCGCGGCCTCGACCTCGCCGGGCTCGATCCGGAAGCCGCGCACCTTCACCTGGGCGTCGAGCCTGCCCAGGTACTCGATGCGGCCGTCGGGCAGTTCGCGCACCAGGTCACCGGTGCGGTACCGGCGCTCGCCGTCAAGGGTGACGAACCGTTCGGCGGTCAGTTCGGGGCGGCCCAGATAGCCCGTGGCCAGGCCCGCGCCGCCGATGTACAGCTCGCCGGGCATCCCGGGCGGCACCGCCCTGCCCCGCGCGTCGAGGACGTACAGGCCGGTGTTGGCGATGGGGTGGCCGATGGTGACGCGCTCGCCGGGGTTGAGCCGGCACACGGCCGACCAGATGGTGGTCTCGGTGGGTCCGAACATGTTCCACACCTGGCCCGCGCGGGCGAGCAACAGCTCCGCGGTGTCCTGGTCCAGGGCCTCTCCCCCGCACAGCACCTTCAGCTCCGGTGCTCCCGTCCAGCCGGCCGCGAGCAGCATCTTCCAGGTGGCGGGGGTCGCCTGGACGACGGTGGCGGGGCTGGACTCCAGAAGTTTGCGCAGGAGGACGCCGTCCCGCGCGACCTCGGCGGGCACGATCTCCACCCGGCCGCCGGTGATCAGCGGCAGGAACAGTTCGAGCGCGGCGATGTCGAAGCAGACGGTGGTGAGGGCGAGCAGATGGTCCTTGTCCGTCAGTCCCGGCTCCTCGGCCATGGACAGGAGCAGGTTGGCCAGCGCCCGGTGCGGCACCTGGACGCCCTTGGGGCGGCCGGTGGAGCCCGAGGTGTAGATCACGTACGCGGTGTCGTCCGGTCCGGGCGCGGGGAGTTCGCCCGTCTCGGGGACGCCCGTGGGCGCGTCATCGGCGTCGATGGCCAGGACCGGCGCGCCGAGGTCGACGCGGACCCCCGGGCCGGTGATCAGCAGGTGCAGTCCGGCGTCCTCGGCCATGTACCGCAGCCGTTCGGCCGGGTAGCCGGGGTCGAGCGGCACGTAGGCGCCGCCCGCGGCGAGGACGCCGAGCAGGGCGACGAGCATGTCGGCGGACCGGTCGACGAGCACCCCGACGTTGCGTCCCGGCGCCACTCCCCGGCCCCGCAGGCGGGCCGCCAGCGCGGTGACGCGCGCGGTCAGTTCACGGTAGGTCAGCGCCGTGTGGCGGTCGGTCACCGCCACGGCGTCGGGGGTGCGCAGGGCCTGTTCGGCGAGGAGGGCGGGCAGCACGCGGTCGGCGGGGAAGTCGCGGCGCGTGAGCCGCTGCCGCTCCTGGGCGCGGGCGGTGTCGGCGGGGCTGCGCAGGGACAGCGCGCCCAGCTCGCGGTCGGGGGTGGCGAGGGCGGAGTCGAGCAGCAGGCAAAAGTGCTCGCCGATCCCGCGCACGGTGTCCTCGTCGAAGAGGTCCGGGTCGTACTTGAGGCAGTAGCGGGCGCCCTCGCGCTCCTCCACGACCTCCAGGGTGAGGTCGAACTCGCCCTCCTGATGGACACCGTGGAACACGCCGGCGACCGGGCGGACGTCGGTGTCGTCCTCGACCCAGTTCTGGAAGTAGAAGGCGGTGTCGAACAGGCGCGAGGCGCGCAGCTCCTCGGCGAGGCTCAGCAGCGGGTAGTCGCTGTGCTCCAGGGCCTCCAGGGTGGTGTCCCGCACCTGGCGCAGCAGGCCGCGGAAGTCCTGGCCGTCCGCGATGTCGTGCTTGAGGACGACCATGTTCATGAAGTAGCCGAGGACGTCGGCGTAGCGGGCGGAGGGCCGTCCGGCCACCGGGGTGCCGATGAGGACGCGGTCCTGCTGGGAGTAGCGGTGCAGGAGTGTCGTGTAGACGGTGAGGAGCACCGAGAAGAGGGAGGTCCGCTCCTCGCCCGCGAGGTCCCGTGCCGCCCGGACGCTTGCCGCCTCCAGGCGCCCTTCGACGGAGGCTCCCCGGTGGCCGGGCACCGCCGGGCGGGGCCGGTCGAAGGGGAGTTGCAGGGTGGGCAGGTCGCCGGAGAGCCGGCGCAGCCAGTACGCGCGCAGCTGCTCGCCGCGCGGTGAGCCGAGCAGGTCCCGCTGCCAGTCGACGAAGTCCGCGAAGGTGGCGGGCGGTTCGACGGCGGGCGGCTGTCCCCGGTAGTACGCGGACAGCTCGCGCAGGAAGACGGCGATGGACAGGCCGTCGAAGACGATGTGGTGGAAGGTGAGCAGCAGCACGTGCCGGGCGTCGGCGAGGGTGAAGAGCGTGACCCGCAGCAGGGGCCCGCGCCCCAGGTCGAAGGGTTCGCGGACGCACTCCCTGGCCGCCTCGCGCACGGCGTCCACGGACGAGGTGTCCAACCGCCTTTCGGTGAAGGCCAGTTGCTGTCGCGCCTCCACGATCTGGTGGTCGCCGTCCAGGCGGGCGCGGAGCTGGGGGTGGCGGTCCACCATGGTCTGCAGCGCCTCGCGGAGGGCGGCCGGGTCGGTCCCCGGTTCCAGCCAGAACGCGAGCGGCAGGTTGTAGGCGTACGTGCCGGGCGCCGTCTGCTCGATGACGCTCAGGGCGCGCTGGCCGGCGGACAGGGGGAAGCGGAGGGGTGCCGCCGGGGCGGCGCTCTCGGACACCGCGCCGGTCAGCTCGCCGATGTGGTCGCTCAGCTCGCGCAGGGTGGCGTGCTCCAGGAGGTCGCTCAGCCGCAGCCGGACGCCCAGGTCCTCCTCGATCACGGCGGCGATCTTCATGCCGCTCAGCGAGTCGAAGCCGTAGTCCGCGAGGAGCCGGTCGGGGTCGAGGGGCTCGTCCAGTTTGAGGGTGGCCGTGACGATGCCGCGGAGCGTGTCCAGTGGGCCGTGGCCGGAGGAGGAGGCCGCGGCGGGCGGCACGGTCCTGTCCGGGGCGCTCACCGGGGCGCGGTGGCCGGCGCCCGCGTTCACACCGATGATCACGTGCTGGCCGAGGTGGGCGCCCCGGTCCAGGACCAGGGCGTCGGCGAAGCCCTCCTCCAGGAGGAGCCGTTGCCAGGTCTGCGCGGTGGCCAGGGGCGCGTCCTTGATGCGCAGTTCCTCGTCGGTGAAGGCCCACCAGCCGTCGAGGACCCCGCCGGTGACGGTGATGCTGCTGCGGATCGCGGTCAGTTCGTTGAGCACGAGTCTGCCGCCGGGACGCAGCAGCTCCCGTGCCTTGCGCAGGGTGGCGCGCAGGTCGCCGGTGGCGTGCACGACGTTGGTGGCCACGACGATGTCGGCGCTGCCGGGGGTGTGGCCCTGTTCCGCGAGATCGCGTTCGAGGTTGAGCGTACGGAACCGGGTGAACGGATGGCGTGTGCCGAACCGCTGCTCGGCGCTCTCCAGGAACTGCGGCGAGATGTCGGTGAAGACGTACTCCGCCCGGTCGGCCCAGCCGGAGAGCGCGGGCAGCACGCGCTCGGTGGTCGCTCCGGTGCCGGCGCCGAACTCGACGACGCGCAGCCGCTCGCCCGCACCCAGTTCCTCGACGCGCCGCCGGGCGTGGTCGGTGACCGCTTCGGCGACGAGTTCGTTGAGGGAGTCGGTGAGCGGATTGCCCCGGTAGAAGTCCTGGACGAGGTCCATCGACGCGTTCGGGAACATGATCTCGGTGGCACCGGTCTCGCCGCGCAGCACCTGCGGATAGCCGCGCAGGAACAGCCGGGTCAGCTCCACCGTGGCCCGGATGTCCGGATGGTCGGCGGCGATCCGGTCGAGCTCGCGCTCGGCGTGCTCGACGCTCGTGCCACCGGTGCCGTCCGTGTCCGGGTCCGCGTCGGCCGCGAGGACCTCCACGGCGTCGCCGCGCACGCTCAGGTGCCCGGCGTCGGCGAGGATGTTGAGCAGGGCCGCGTGCAGCCGTCGGTACTTGGGCACGATGCCCAGCCGGTCGGCGAGCGCCGTGACGGTGTCCCGCTCGCCCTGGCGCGGGAAGGCGCCCATCCGCCGGTAGACGCCGAGCAGCGCCGATTCGCAGAGCGCGGAGAGGCGGTCGTAGCCCTCGATGACGGCGTCGGCGCCGGGCCCGGCCGGTGCGGGCGCGGTGAACCGCTCGCCGAGCGGCGACGCGCGGTGGCCGAGGGCCGCGAGGGCCCGCGCGTCGGCGCGGATCGGCATGACCTGGACGGGGCCTTCGGCCAGCACCCGCTCCAGGCAGTCGAGGCCTTCGCGCACGGTGAACTCGGCGACGCCCGTCCTGCGGAACACCTCCTGGAGCCCGGGCTGCGCCCCGGAGCCGACCCGCCCCCAGTAGCCCCAGTTCACCACCCGTACGGGATACGGGAGCCGGGTCGCGAGGTGGCGCCCGTAGGAGTCGAGGAAGGAACTGGCCGCCACGTAGGCGGCGTTGCCCGCCGCGCTGACGAAGGAGCCGACCGAGCTGAAGAGCGCGAGGAAGTCCAGGGGCTCGTCGCCCAGCGCCGCCACGAGCGCGAGGGCACCGTCGACCTTGGCGGCGAGGGCCGCCCGCAGCTCCGGTTCGGTCAGCTCGGCGATGGTGCTGGCGTTGAACGTCATGGCCGCGTGGAAGACGCCGTGCGGGGCGCCGAACCGCCGTCGGGCCTCGGCGACGGCGTCGCGCAGCGCCGCGGGGTCGGACGCGTCCGCCCGCAGGTGCAGCAGCTGTCCCCCGGCCTCGCGCACGCGGTCGGCGGTGGCGCGCTGTTCGGCGTCGAGTTCGCCTCGGCTGATCCACACGATGCGGGCCCGGTGGCGGTGCGCGAGCTCTTCGGACAGGGCCCGGCCGATGCCTCCGCTGCCGCCGACCATGAGGTAGGTGCCGCCGGTGCGGTAGGGCGGGCGCCTCGGCGCGGGTACGGGCGTGCGCACGAGCTGCCGGACGTGGCGGCGGCCGGCCCGCAGCAGGACGGCGCGGCCCGCCGGGTGCGGGGGTTCGGCCAGGAGCGCGGGCAGAATCTCCGCCGTGTCGGTGCCCTCGATGTCGACGCAGGTGAGGTCGAGGTGCGGGCATTCGGCGGCGAGGACCTGGGCGTATCCGAGGATGGCCGCCGCGTGGGGGTTGTCGTCGTGGGCGCCGGCGGTGACGACGGTGATCCGGGGGCCGGCGCCGTGGCTGCGGAAGAGGGCGAGCACCCCGTCGCGCAGCGCGGTTTCGAGGCTGTCGGGGCGGTGCAGTCCGCCGAGGTGGTACAGGTGCCGCACGGGCCGGGCGAGCAGGGTGGCCGGGTCCTCGCGGTCGAGCCGCAGGAGGCGGGCGCCGGGGTGGTGGCGGAGTAACGCCTCGGCGAGCGGGCCGGGTTCCCCGGCGGTGAGGACGGCCACCTCGGGGCCCTCGGCGGCGGTTTCGGCGGTGGTGGTGCGGTGCGCGGGCCCGGGACGTTCCTGCGGGCACCAGACCGGCTGGTAGAAGCCCAGCTCCGGGGCGTCCTCGCGCGCCTTCGACGCGGCGGACGTGGTAGCGCCGGGTGCGGCGTCGGCGCGTATCTCCTGGGGCTCGGTGCGCGTCTCCTGGGGGCCCGTACGCGCGAGCGCGTCCCGGAGGGGCTCCGCCGCCCGCGGGGGCTCGGGTATCCAGTACCGCTTGCGCGCGAAGGGGTACGTGGGCAGGCCGATGCGGCGGGCGCCGGTGTCCGGCCACCGGGCCTCGGCGCCCTGGGTCCACAGCCGGGCGGCCTCGGTCAGGTCACCGTCGCTCAGGGCGCGCGCGAGCCGATCGGCCGCGTCGGCCGCCAGTGCGCGGCGGCCGCGGGCCGCGTCGTGCAGTGCGATGCCACTCTCCACGCCGTCCGCGACATCCCGCAACACGGCCTGCACGTCGGCCAGTTCACGGGCGGGGAAGGCGAGGCGTACGTCGAGCGGCTCCCTGCCGACTCGCAGCGTGTGGGCGACGTCGGCGAGGGACGGCGCGGGGTCGGACCCGGCACGGGCCAGTTCCCGCAGGGTGGTCCGGTCGGTGACGGTCGTCGGAAGGCCGAGGCGTTCACTGAGCACGGCCAGTTCGGCCGCGCCGAGCCCGTACTCGGCGAGTTCGAGATCGGCGTCGAGGTCCCGCGGCTGGACCCGCAGGACGTCGGCGGCCACCCGGACGCACTCGTCGAGCGGCTGCCCCGTGCCCGGCCGCCGGTCGAGGAAGTCGACGAGCTCACGCGCGTAGGCCCGCAGCCGCTCCTCGCTCAGCGCGGACAGGACGATCAGTTCCTCCGGCGACTTCTCGGGCGCGGACGTGCCTGGCTCGGCCGGCTGTGCCAGGTACTCCTCGACGATCAAGTGGGCGTTGGCCCCGCCGCCGCCGAACGAGCTGATGCCGGCCCGGCGCGGCCCGTGCGTCTCTCGCCCGTCCTGGTCGCGCAGCACGGGGCGGTGCCAGGGCGCGGCCTCCTGCTGTACGTGGAAGGGGGTGCCGGTCAGGTCGATGTCGGGGTTCAGCTCCGCCGAGTGCAGGGACGGCGGCAGGACGCCGTGCTTGAGCTGCATCAGCACCTTGGTCAGGCCCGCGATGCCCGCCGCCGACTCCAGGTGCCCGATGTTGGACTTGAGGGAGCCGATGGCGCAGCCGCCCGGGGCAGCGCTGCCGTCGGCGTCGGGGCTGAAGGCCGCACGCAGTCCGGCGATCTCGATGGGGTCGCCGAGGGGGGTGCCGGTGCCGTGTGCCTCGACGTAGCCGACGGTGTCCGGCGCGACGCCCGCCCGGCGCAGGGCCGCGGTGATCACCTCGGCCTGGGCGGTGGGGTTCGGCACGGTGTACCCGCTGGTCTTGCCGCCGGCGTTGATCGCCGATCCCTTGAGCACCGCGTAGACGCGGTCGCCGTCGGCCTCGGCCGCCCGCAGGGGTTTCAGCAGGACGGCGCCGACCCCTTCGCCGTCGACGAAGCCGTCCGCGTGGGCGCCGAAGCTGCGGCACTCGGCACCGCGGGAGATCATCTGACGGTCGGCCAGCATCCGCAGGTGCATGGGGTGCAGGATGAGGTTGACCCCACCGGCGAGCGCCATGGCGCACTCGCCGCGGCGCAGGCTCTCGCAGGCCAGGTGGATGGCCGTCAGCGACGCGGAGCAGGCCGTGTCGACGGTCAGGCTCGGCCCGCGCAGGTCGAGGACGTAGGAGACGCGGTTGGCGACCGACCAGTGGGCGGAGCGCGCGTGCGTGTGCTCGCCGAAGGCGCTGCTGTGCCCCGCCAGCCATTCGTAGTCGTTGTTCATCACCCCGGCGAACACACCCACCGCGCCGTGCTCGCCCAGCCCGCGCGGGCGGTACCCGGCGTCCTCGATGCCGGCCCAGGCGGTCTCCAGGAAGAGACGTTCCTGCGGGTCCATCTCCTGCGCGTCGGAGGGAGAGATCTGGAAGAGCAGCGGGTCGAACTTGTCGACGTCGTCGAGCCAGCCGCCCCACTTGCTGTAGGCGCGCCCGTCCTTGGCGTCCGGGTGGTAGTGCGCGTCCACGTCCCAGCGGTCCGCGGGCACCTCGCCGACGCAGTTGCGGCCCTCGACGACGTTGCGCCACAGCTCGTCCGGTGTCCGCGCCCGCGGATAGCGCCCCGCGAGGCCGATGACCGCGATGTCCTCGGTGGGGCGTCGCGACGTGGTGGCGGGAGCAGCCTGTTGCCGCACGGATGCCAGCAGCTTCAGGAGAAGAGCACGCTTGTCGTCCATAGACCTTCGTCTCATCCGGGTGCCTTGCGGCTCGAATTAGGGCGGCCCACAGCACCGCGCCACAATGCGGCGCGGTCCAAGGTGAACAATTCGTCAATGAGGGCTGAAGATATTCAGCACCGATCAAGAGTGTCGGCTCGCGGTCGGCCTACATGAGACGGAACTCACGTGCGCACGGAAAGGGTGCCTGCCGGTGCGGGGAGGCATCAGTCATGGGATTGTCCGGACCAATTGTCACGAGACTGACCGGGCGAAGTGCGAGGCGGCGGCCGTCGACTCCACTTGCATCACTGTCCGTAGGCATGCCCAGCGCTCGACCCCCCGTCAGCTTCATCGGTCAACTGAAATCTAACACTTGATATCCAGAAGCGGCAACCACGTGATCATTTATGCACCCGCACCTGATCAGCTATTCAACTAAACCGTTCCGAACCCTCGTTGGCCAGCGAGAACCACGTCTCCGGAGGCTTCCGTTCCGTCGTGTCCCGGGGCCTTCCGGGCGATGGTTTCCGGACAGGAACCGCATCGCGACCCGGCCGACCCGGGGTGACCCGGCCCGGTCGGTGCGCCCACCGTCCGTAGCGCGCGCCCGCCCGCCGATCCGTCCGATTGCGCCCAACTGCGGGGACTTGGACCGCTTTTGCCGCAGGCCTCTGCCGCACACTCCCCTCCCCCTCACGCGCGTCGGCAGACGGACGATCCGCGCCGCGGCGAGGCGTGCGGACCGAACCGGGAAACCTATTCCCCACCTGCCCCCGACATATTCACCGAAGAATGAAGAAGCCGCAAAAAAGAGAGAAGCCGCAGGCCGTCCGGCATTCACGGCGGAGTCCCGGGGATTCAGGAGCCATTGGCCCCTGGCGCCACCGTGGAACAATCATGCTACGGTCGTGCGGCGTCGGATCGAGGGGAAGGAACGCGGCGTCGCATTGCGACCCTTCGAGCGTCTCGCCGACCGGTACCCGAGTTTCCGGAATGAAGAATTCCGCCGTGCTGGCGCCACACGTGCTGGCGCCACACGGCGATATCTTCGCGCGTTCTGCGCGTGCCGGACGGACGCCCATACCCGCTTCCCGAGCGAACCATTCATGTATGTCAACCGCCTGGCATGGGGAGGTACGCGGTGACAGAGGAAGATCCCACCCCGCGGCTGGCCGTTCTCGGCGCCGGCGTGATGGGGGTCAGCATCACCACACTCGCCCTCGAACACGGCGTCCCGGTGGTGCTGGTGGAGACCGATCCGGCGAAGCGGGCGGACGCCCCGGCCAGGATCGAGCGCGAACTGCGCACCGCACAGCTCATGGGCGTCCGCTCCGGGAAGCCCCGCGCCGAACTGGTCACGGGTGCCTCTGCGGCCGACTGCGCGGACGCGGACGTGGTGATCGAGGCGATCACCGAGGACGCCGGCCTGAAGATCGCGGCACTGACCGAGGTGAGCCACACGGTCGGTCAGGACACCGCGCTGATCACGAACACCTCCTCCATCCCGGTGGACGAACTGGCCACGAAGCTCCCGCGCCCCGAGGCCCTGCTCGGCGTCCACTTCATGAACCCCTCGTATCTGATCCGCACCGTCGAGGTGATCCGCGGCTCGCGCACCTCGCCCCGGGCCGCGGATTCGGTCGGGCGGCTCCTCACCGCGCTCGGTCGGCGCGGCGTGTTCGTCGGCGACGGCCCCGGCTTCGTGACCAGCCGCGTACTGCACCGCATGATCAACGACGCGGCCCGCGTCGTGCAGGAGGGCCGGGCGAGCGCCGAGGACGTGGACACCCTGATGCAGGACTGCCTCGGCCACCGCACCGGGCCGCTGCGCACCGCCGACCTGATCGGCATCGACAACCTCGTGGACTCCCTGCGGGTACTGCACGAGCGCACCGGCGACGAAGGCTGCCGCCCGTGCGAGCTGCTGCTGCGGAAGGTCGCCGCGGGCGAGCACGGCCGCAAGAGCGGCAAGGGCTTCTACACCTATACGGGAGTGCTTTCCTGATGGCCGGTCAGCTCGCCGTCGACGAGACGCTTCTCGACTACGTACGGCAGATGTCGCTGCGCGACGACGACGTGCTGCGCGAGCTGCGCGCCGAGACCGCGGGCATGCCCATGCTCCAGGCGATGCTGGTCCTGCCGGAGGAGGCCCAGCTCCTCGCCCTCCTGGTACGGGTCACCGGGGCGCGCCGCGTCCTGGAGGTGGGCACCTTCACCGGTTACAGCAGCCTGTGCATGGCGCGCGCCCTGCCGCCCGGCGGCAAGGTCGTCACCTGCGACATCAGCGAACGCTGGACCGCCGTCGCCCGGCGCTACTGGGAGCGGGCCGGGGTCGGGGAACTGATCGACCTGCGGCTCGGCGACGCGGCGCGGACACTCGACGACCTGCGTGCGCAGCACGGCCCCGGCGGCTTCGACCTGGCCTTCCTCGACGCCGACAAGGCCAACTACGTCCGCTACTACGAGCAGGCGCTCACCCTGGTGCGCCCCGGCGGGCTGCTCGTCCTGGACAACACCCTCTTCTTCGGCAAGGTCGTCGACCCCGCCGCACAGGACCCGGACACCCTGGCCATCCGTGAACTCAACGCCCTGCTGCGGGACGACGAGCGCGTGGACATCTCCATGCTCGCCGTCGCCGACGGCCTGACCCTCGTCCACAAGAAGCCCTGAGAGGAAGCACGGAGATGAGCGAGCCCACCACCACCCCTCCCCTGTCGGCGGAGCACGTCAGGACCGAGCTGCGGCGGTTCCTGGAGGAGCGCACCAAGACCGACTGGGCGGCGGACACCGACCTCTTCGCGACCGGCGGGGTCTCCTCCCTGTTCGCCATGGAGCTGGTGGTCCACGTCGAGAAGACCTTCGGCATCGCCGTCGAGGGCCCCGACCTGCGCATCGACAACTTCCGTACGGTCAACGCCATGACGGACCTGGTGCTCCGGCTCGCCGAAGCGGGCTCCGGTGAGTGACGAACTCGCGGCCCTGATCGGTGCGGAGATCGCCGACCGGGCCGCGGAGTGGGACCTGGCGGGGGCGATCCCCCCGGAGGTGCTGCGCGGGCTCGGCGCCAAGGGCGCGCTGTGCGCCGAGGTGCCCGCCGAGTACGGCGGTCACGGTCTGACGGGCCGGGCGAACGGTGAACTGACGGCACACGCGGGGGCGTTGTGCAGTTCGTTGCGGTCGGTGATGACCTCCCAGGGCATGGCCGCCTGGACCATCCAGCGCTTCGGCACCCGCCGCCAGCGCTCGGCGGAGCTCCCCCGGCTCACCTCGGGCTCGCTGGCGGCCGTGGCGTTCAGCGAACCGCAGGCCGGCAGCGACCTCTCCGCGATCGCCACCACGATCGCGGACGACGGCGACGAGGTGGTCCTGAACGGGCACAAGGTCTGGTCGACCGCCGCCGCCTACGCCGACGTGGTCGTCGTCTTCGGCCGCTACCAGGAGGGCGCGGCGGCCGTCGTCGTCCCCACCGACACCCCGGGTGTCACGGTGCACCCCGTCGCCCAGCCCCTCGGCTGCCGCGCCGCGGGCCACGCGGACGTGGTCCTCGACGGCGTACGCCTGCCCGCGTCCCGTGTGCTCTCGGGCACGAGCCAGTCGCTCGGCCTGCTGACCACCCTCGCCCTCACCTACGGCCGCCTCTCGGTGGCGTGGGGGTGCGTCGGCATCATCCGCGGCTGCCTGCGGGCCGCCGCCTCCCACGCCCGCCGCCGCGAGCAGTTCGGCAAGCCGCTGGCCGAGCACCAGCTCGTCGCCCGGCACCTGTCGGAGCTGCTCGTCGCCGAGCAGACCGCCACCCGGGTGTGCGAGCACGCCTCCGACCGCTGGGACAGCGGCTCCCCCGAGCTGTCGGGCGAGGCGGTGCTCGCCAAGCACGTCGCCGCTGGACACGCGGCACACGCCGCCGCCACCGCGGTGCAGGTACTCGCCTCGGCGGGGTCGGTGGACGGCGAACCGGTGGCCCGGGCCTACCGGGACGCCAAGCTGATGCAGATCATCGAGGGCAGCGACGAGATCTGCCAGCTGATCCTCGCCGAGCGCGCGCTGGAGGGTGTGGCATGACGACGGCCGGCGAAGACATAGGAATAGGCGCGATCCACTGCCTGCTGCCCGAGGAGCGCGTGGCCGTCGAGGACCTGCCCGAGCTGGCCAGGCTGACCGAAGAGGAACTGCGGTTCGCCGGGCAGGCCGGCATCAAGTCGGTCGGTGTCTTCCCCGACACCGAGCCGACCGAACTCGCCGCGCGGGCCTGCCGGGAACTGTTCGCCGCGCACCCCGGCGACCCCGACCTGATGCTGCACATCGGTTCCCGCGCACCGGACGTGCTGATCGGCTCGGACGCGGGCAAGATCGCCCATCTCGCGGGGCTCACCGGCATTTTCCCCTTCACCGTCGACGGTCTGGGCTGCGCCGGCTCGTCGGCGGCCTGGGCGCTCGGCAGGGACCTGCTCAACGGCGACCCGTCCCGGCGGAGCGTCCTGCTCACCTACGGCAGCCGGCCCACCGCCGCCGACCGGGTGCGCCGCCCCGTCACGGTGATCGGGGACGGGGCGTTCGCCATGACGCTGGTGCGCGGCGGCCGGCCGCTGCTCAAGGCGCACCGCATGGAGGCGGACAGCTCCTTCCACGACCTGTTCAAGGTCGAGTACAAGAACAGCCCCTGGTCGCAGTGGCGCGAGGTGTGCGACGACAACGACCGCTACTCCTTCGAGCTGGCCATGCACAGCCGCACCAGGCTCGGCAGGCTCGTCGACCAGGTGCTCGCGGACGCGGGGATCGGCAAGGACGACGTGGCCGCCACCCTGATGCAGAACGTCACCTCCAGCGCCTTCGACTTCTACAAGGCCACGCTGGGGCTCCAGATCCACCCCGTCTGCGCCACCCACCTGGCGGAGCTGGGCCATCTCGGCCCGATGGACGTGGTCCTGAACCTGGACCGCCTCCTCGCCTCCGGTGAGGTCGGCCCCGGGGGCCATGTCCTCGTCCTGAGCAACAGTCCGGTCGCCGCGTGGACGGTGACGTTGTGGGAGGTGTGAAGCCGGTGACGACCGAAGCGCGGCAGCCGAACGAGGCGCGGCCGACGATCAAATGCCTGGTCTGGGACCTGGACAACACCCTGTGGCGCGGCACGCTCGTGGAGGACGGCGAGGTCGTGCTCCACGAGGGCCTGCGCGAGGTGATCACCGAACTGGACTCGCGCGGCGTCCTCCAGGCCGTCGCGAGCCGCAACGACCACGACCACGCCTGGGCGCGCCTGGAGAAGCTGGGCGTCGCGGAGTACTTCGTGCTGCCGCACATCAACTGGGGCGCCAAGTCGGCCTCCGTACGGGCCATCGCCGAGGAGCTGAACTTCGCGCTGTCGACGATCGCCTTCATCGACGACCAGCCCGCCGAGCGCGCCGAGGTCGAGTTCCACCTGCCCGAGGTGCGCTGCTATCCGGCGGAGGAGGCCCTCGGCCTGCCCGGCCGCCCCGAGTTCACCCCGGCCGTCGTCACCGGCGACGCCCGCAGGCGGCGGCAGATGTACCAGGCCGGTGTCCGGCGGGAGGCCGAGCGCACCGAGCACACGGGCACCGACGAGGAGTTCCTGCGCTCGCTCGGCCTGGAGCTGCGCATCGAGCGGGCCGGCGACGAGGCGATCTCCCGGGTCGAGGAGCTGACCCTGCGCACCAGCCAGATGAACGCGACGGGCGTGCACTACTCCGATCAGGCCCTGCGCGCCCTGATGGCCGACGAGGAGCACGAGGTGCTCGTCGCCTCGCTCGTCGACCGCTTCGGCCCGCACGGCGCGATCGGCGTGATCCTGCTGGAGCGGCGCCCTGATTCCTGGCACATCAAGCTGCTCGCGACCTCCTGCCGCGTGGTGTCCTTCGGCGTGGGGGCGGCGCTGCTGCGCTGGCTCTCCGACGAGGCCGCCCGTGCCGGGGTCCTGCTGACCGCCGGGTTCCGGCGCACCGAACGCAACCGCATGATGGAGGTGGCCTACCGTTTCGCGGGCTTCCGCGAGCACACCGACGACGCCGTCGCGGCGGAGCAGGACGGTGTACAGACGCTCGCCCTCGAACCGGCCAGGCAGGACGCCCCCGCGCATCTGGACGTACGAGCCCCACGTCTGTTCGGAGACTCGCCCGAGCTGCTCCCGTGGGCGCACGCGCGATGACGTAGGGGGCCCGCGTCACGCAGGGGCGCCGAGCGGCGGGTGGTCGAGTACGCGGGGCCTGTACTCGACCAGTTGGATACGGCCGTCGAAGGTGCGGTGCTCGGTCATGTCGAGGGCGACGTCCGGATACCCGTCGTAGATGCGTTCCTGGCCCGTGGCCCCGGTGATCACCGGGAACAGCACGACCCGGAAGCGGTCGACGAGTCCGGCTCGCAGCAGGGACCGGCACAGGCTGAGGCTGCCGATGGTGCTGAGGAGCCCCGGTCCGCTCGACTTCATCGCGCGGACCGCCTCGACGGCGTCGTCGCGGACGAGCGTGGAGTTGGCCCAGGTCAGTGGCTCCTTGAGCGAGGAGGAGAACACCACCTTGGACGCGCGCGTGAGTCCGTCGACGGACGCCTCTTCCTCGGGCCTGAACTCGTCCTGTCCGTTCGGGACCCCGCCCGCGGCGAAGCCGGACATCAGGCGGTAGGTGTTCGATCCCATCAGGTAGGTGGCCTCGGGCTGCTCACTGAGCCATGCGAGGTACTCCGGGCCTTCGAGGCCCCAGAAGCCGGGCCACCCCTCTCCCGACGCGTAGCCGTCGAGGGAGGTGATGAAGTCGACGAGAAGCTCAGACATGACGGTGTCCTTTCCTGGGTTTCACATACGTGGACCGGTCGGGAACCACGAACTCATCGGTCGCGGCGGACGCGGCCGCCGTGACCGCGTGGTCCTCCGCGGGCCGCCCTGGACGGTGTCGGGCGGTAACGGGCCGGGCATGCTGCAAGCGAGAGAGCTGTGATCAGAGGGGGGCCGATGACGAAGCTCGGGGCAGGGGCACTGTTTCTCTTCTGCTACATCGACGTTGTCACGTGTCTCGCCATCGGGGACTGGATGACCGATGTGGGTCCTCCTTTGCTCTATGGCAGCCCGGCCGCCTTCGTCGCCGGGATCGTCACCTCCGCGACGCGTGACATCTACCGACGCAAGGTGGAGCGCGAGGCACGCCTGTAAGGACAGCCCGGGAAAGGTCAGCCCTCTGCGCGCAAGGCGCGGTCACCCGCCCGGCTTTGTTGTCCGCGCTCCGTGTCATCATGCGGACGCGTCCCCGAGGAGTGGGTCGTGGTCTACGCATGGTCAGGGGGGTTGGGGATGGGCGCGGGTACGGAGCCGGACGGCTCGTCGAGGTCCGACGAGGAGTGGGAGCGGTTCCTGCGGGAGTCGGTGGCGGGGGTGGCCGACGCGCCCAAGGAGCCGTCGTCGCGGGCCCGTGACGTGGCGAAGCGGCTGCGCGCTGAGCCCAGCCGCGACCTGGAGGGCTGGCGCACCCATGCGCCCGCTCGGCCCGAGCGGCGCACTGGCTGGTACGTGGCCGGGCTGGTGGGGTCGCTGGTGGTGCTGGTGGTGGCGCTCGCGCCGGGACGGACAGTGGACCTGTTCGCCGGCGCTGACTCCCCGCAGGTGGCGGCCGAGACCGCCCGCCCGACCGAGGCGCCCCCGGCGGAGGCGGCCCGGCGCCCCACGCTGCGGGAGCCGTTCCGCGGTTCACCGGCGGCGCGCTGGGCGAGTGGAGCGGCGGGGATCAGCGTGCCGAAGGCCGAGGCGGTGGGCTGGATGAGCGCGGCCGAGGTCGAGCGGGCCCTCGCCCGCAGCCGGGACTTCCTCGTCGCGTCGGGCCTGGACCGCGGGGTGTTGCGGGGCGAGCGCCCCGAGAAGGCGATCTCACTGATCAACCCGCGCCAAAAGGACGTGCAGCGCCTTCTGAGAACCGCTTTCCGAACCCCGAGCGAGAAGAGCGACCCCCTCTTCCTGTTCAGTCGCTTCCAGCCCTCCCGCACCCAGCTGGTCGGTGACGTCGTGAAGACCCGGGGCCGACTCACTTACCGGGAGGGTGAGCGCGGCGCGCTCCAGGTGACCGCCGACGTCACCTTCGTCTACCCGGTGATGCGCGCGAAGGCGGGTGGCGAGGACGAGATCGTGCGCACGATCGTCCGGCGCGAGCTGGTCCTGAGCTGGGACGACCCTGCCAAGGTCAGCACCGAGCCGGGCACGTTCTCGATCGTCTCGTACAAGTACGACATGAGCAACGGCGGCTGCGGTGCCCCCACGGGCTACTTGGTCCCGCCCTTCGGCAAGGACCGCCGGGCGGACGAGTCCGGTGCGGAGGTCGACCCGTACGACCGCAGCGCGCCGGTCGGGCGGGTCCGGTCCTCCGAGGACGAGTGCGCGAGGGCGACGCGGTCCTAGCGGGCGCCCCGCTTCGGCGTCGACCACGGCATCGAGATGGTCGACATCACAAGCGGCGATGCGGAGGGGCCGGTCCGCCGTAGGGGCGCGGAGCGTCAGGCGGACCTGTTGTGGGCGAGGCGGGCCGTCAGCCCGTCGAGGGTGCACTGGAGTCCGTAGTCGAAGTTCTCGTCGCGCACCTTCGCGGGGTCCTTGTCCCGCTGGGCCGCGTGGCCTTCCGCCAGGCGCGGGTGTTCGCGGGTGGCTTCTTCGAGGGCCGGGCGCAGGCTCTCCACCCACTCCCGCTCGGTGCTGCCGCTGCGGGCGATCATCGACAGGTACGCGGCCTCGGAGGTGGCCATGCCGATGACGTAGGAGACGAGAGTGCTCATGGCCCGGTCGGTCTCGTGCGAGGGGAAGCCGGCGGTCTCGAAGAGGGCGAGCAGTTGGTCCGCCATCCGCATCGCGTTGGGGCCGAGGTGGGACAGGCCGACCTGACCGAGCACGGAGGCGACCCAGGGGTGGCGCAGCGCCATGGCCCGCAGGCTGTGGGCGGCGTCCACGGCGGCGGCCCGCCACTCGGTCTCATCCCCGGCGGCCGGGATGCGCAGTTCGCCGTAGACCTCGTCGACGACCAGCTCGATGAGCTCGTCGCGGTTGGCCACGTGGCGGTAGAGCGAGGTGGCCCCGGCGTTCAGCCGGTTGCCGAGGCCGCGCATGCTGAGCGCTTCGATTCCTTCGGCGTCCAGCAGCTGCACGGCTTCTGCCACGATGCGCTCGCGGGTCAGCGGTTCCCGCCGACGGCGCGGGCGGGTCCAGACGGAGGGGATCGGCTGCTGGCCGGCCTGCTGCATGCGGGTCCACGCCCTTCTTCTCGTTTTCCCCTCACCCTAGCTCATGACGTACGCAAAGGGGTACGCCGTACGCACCGCGCGTAACCCTGCACCGCGCGGGCCGCGCACTCCGGAAGCGCCCGCATACAGCCCCCACTATTGAGAACGCCGCACCCCTATGCGTACAGTGTTCGCAACGGGAGAACGTCATTCGCACACCGAGGGAGCAGTCATGCCGAAGAACCTGAGCTGGGACGCGCAGGGCACCTGGTCGGCCAAGGGCGACTGGGGGACCCGGGACTCCGAGGGCCGCAAGCTGTACCTGGGTCACTGGCAGGCGCGGCTTGACCAGCTCCGCATCGCCCACCACGTCCCGGGGGCCACGCTGGCCGTCCTCGTCGACGGGGACGTCCAGGAACTGGCGAGCGGCGTCCTGCACCTCGGCACCGGAGTGGACGCGACCCCCGACTCGGTGTTCCAGCTCGGTTCCCTCGCCAAGATCTACACCGCCACCCTGATCATGCAGCTCGTGGACTCGGGCGCGCTCGACCTCGACGCCCCGGTACGGGACGTGCTGCCGGACTTCGTCGTCGCCGACGAGGAGGCCACCCGTACCATCACCACGCGGCAACTGCTCTCCCACACCAGCGGACTCACCTGCGACTTCACCTACGACTCGGGCCGGGGCGACGACTGCCTGGCCCGCTATGTGGAGGCCGCCAAGGACGTGGGCCTCGACTGCCCGCCCGGCACCGCCGTCTCCTACAGCAGCCTCGGCTACAACGTGCTCGGCCGTATCGTCGAGGTCCTCACGGGCCGGACCTGGGACGAGGCGCTCAAGGAACGGCTCCTGGCCCCGCTCGGCCTCACGCACACGATGACGCTCCCCGAGGAGGCGCTCGCCCACCGCACCGCGATGGGTCACCTGGGGGAGCTGGGCGAGGAACCCACCCCCGCCCCGGCGTGGGACCTCATGCCGCGCTCCGCCGGCCCCTACGGCCGGGTGCTCGCCACCGCCGGCGACGTGGCCCGGCTGGCCAGGATGCACCTGGAGGACGGCAAGAGCCCCGAAGGCGTCCAGGTACTGAGCCCGCGCGGCGTCGCCGCGATGCGGCAGCGCGAGGTGGACGTCCCCGACAAGTGGACGGTCAGCGCCGACGGCTGGGGCCTCGGATGGACGCTGTACGACTGGTCGGGCATCCCGGGCTTCGGGCACGACGGCGCCTCCATCGGCCAGTACGGCTTCCTGCGCGTGGTGCCCTCGGCGGGCGTCGCGCTCGTCCTGCTCACCAACGGCGGCGACGCCCGCCAGCTCTACGCGGACCTCTTCGACGAGCTGCTCGGCGAGCTCGCCGGGGTGCGCATGCCCACCCCCTTCGCGCCGCCCGCCGAGCCGCCCGTGGTGGACCTCGCTCCGCTGTGCGGCACGTACAAGCGCGAGGGCGTCGAGATCACCGTCACCGAGCAGGGCGGCACGGCCCACCTGGTGTACGCGTTCGTCGACGGCATGAAGGACTTCTCGCCGCCGCTGGAGATGGACCTCACCCCGGTCTCCCCGACGGTCTTCGCCGGGCCCGGCAGCGGCGCCTACAGCGCCGACTGGATGCCGGTCGTCTTCGCCACCCTGGCCGACGGCACGGCGTGCGTGTACATCGGCATGCGGGCGGCCCCGAAGGTCGCCTGACGTCCGCGCGCCGCGTGGCGGTGCGGGTCAGGTGCCGCCAGGGTCACAGCTCGATGTCGAGCTGCTCCACGTCGCTGAACTCCACGCCGAGCCCCTGGGCCCGGGAGTCGTTCGCGCGGAAGTACATCTGCGCGAGGCCGTCGGCGGCGATCTGCTGGAGCTGCCGTTCGCTCGCGCCCTGCTCGCGGGCGGTGAAGAGGCGGTCGGCCCACTGGGGCGGCAGGGCCTGGGTGATGTCGCGGATCCGGGCGTCGTCGGTCGTGCCAGCGGCGGCCTCGAAGCCGAAGCGGGCACGGGTGGAGAGCACCAGGCCGTCCGTGGTCGCCGCCTTCTTCCTGGCCTTCGCGCGGATCTGCGGCTGCCAACGCTTCTTGACCTCGCGTTCCAGGCGGGCGCGCAGCTCCTGGCGGGGCCGCTTGAGCTTGCCCGCGACGTACCGCTCGACCGTGCGCTGGGAGATGCCGAGCGTCCGGGCGGCGGCCTTGGTGCCCTTGAGCTGCTTGACGAGGTACTTCATCTGCGCCTGGGCGCTCTGGGGGATGCGGCGGGTGAACGCCGACTCCAGCGCGCGGTCCAGACTGTCCCCGACGGAGTCGGCCATCACCTGCTACTCCCCTTCTCCGGCGCTCTGGTCGGTCTTGACGAGATTGGCGATGTTGAACACCCCGCCGTGTTCCTCGTACTGCTGCTCCGCCCACAGGACGGTCTGGGTGCCCTGGTGCTTGACCATCCCGGGCGAGACCCCCAGCCGGAACGTGCCCGGCGCCGGCTTGCCCTCGGGGGTGAGCGGCAGGATGTCCAGCGGCGTCGGACCGGGCGAGGGGTAGACGATCGCGTCGGTGCCGATCGCGACCGGGTAGAGGTCGGCGGCGGCCGCCGTCTTCATCAGCTTGCGGTGCAGGCCCACCCGCTGATTGGCCAGCACGGCGGCCCGGATGTCGGGCCGCCACGTCTCCCGCTTGAGCGCCGGGTACTCCTCGTAGTACGGCACCTGGCCCCGGCTGCGCTGCCGGAGCTTGCCGATGCCGCCCTTCGCCGTCGCCTTGATCGCGGTCTCCAGCAACGCCATCGTCGGATCGACCTGCTTGCGCCGCGCCATCGCCGCAAGGAACTCCTCGCCCCCCAGGCCGCCAGTGACGCCCATGTCCGCCATGGTCTCGATGTAGGCGTCGCGCAGCCGCTTGTACCAGGCGTCCAGATAGCGGCCCGTCCGCGTACGGACGTACGCCTCGATCGGCGCCACTTCGTAACCCAGCTCCACCGCGTAGGCGACGCTCGGGGTGGCGTACCAGGCCGGTCCCTCGGGCCGGTCGCCCTTGGGCGTGAACGGGCTGGGGAGGCGGTCCCCGTCGACGGTCCGTCCGTTCACGGGGACGCGGGACAGGTCGACGTGGGAGAGGTCGACCAGCCACGAGCCGGGCAGCGACGCGTCGAACGCCGGGTTGTCCTTCAGGTGGGTCGGCCCGTCGAGCCCGACGGTGAGCCCGTTCGCGGCGGCGGCGAACGACATGTTGATGTCGATGGCGACCAGGAACTGGTTCGCGCACTCCTCGTCGGTCAGCGGCCGGCACCAGTCGTAGGGCTCCTCCATCAGCATCTCCGCAGGGGTGCGCAGATGGTGCCGGGCGAACCTGCCCCGGAGCACCGGGTGTTCGTCGGGGACCTCGCACTCCACCACGTCGTAGCGGGCGGTGAGGGCGTCGTCGTTGAAGGCCCGCTTGAACTCGCCGGTGGCCGGGTCCTTCTCCGCCCGGGTCGGCGGGCGCAGCGCGACCATCAGCTCAAGGCCGGTCGTCGCGGTGCTGCCGCGCGGTGTCATCACCCGCGCCGCGTACAGGCCGAGGTAGCGGGCGAGGTCGGCCGGGTGCATCGTCAGCAGCAGCCGCGGGTCGTCCCTCCTGCCCCACTCCCGGGTGTCCAGCGCGTTCCACGGCAGGACGCACAGCTGGACGCAGCGCCGCTGCGACCCCTCGGGCTCGCGGAAGACGCGGGCCCACGGCCCGAGTCCGCGCTGCGTGAGCTGGAGGCCGGCCCTGGCGATCTGCTTGACCACCTTGTGGCTGTCCGCGAGCCGTCCGTGGCGCCGCTCCTGCTCCGACAGGTCGGCGGGCAGGCCGTAGCGCTCCAGGGCGGACGCGGTCAGGACGAGGATCGGGTCGGCGTCACGGCCGTTGCGGTGCAGCCGGGCCTGCCCGAGCCTCGCCTCGGCCAGCGTCCAGTCGACCAGCGCCGGGAGGGACTTGGCGGGCACGTCCAGGACCAGGCCGCCGACGCAGTACGCCGACACCTGCCCCTCCTCGCAGTCGATCACGGCGAGCGGCCCGTTCTCGAAGCGGGGGTCGGCGGGGGCGGCCGTCGTGGTCTTCTTCGCCACCGCCGACTGCGCACCCGGGCGCCGTGACGACGCGGTCGCCGGCTTGGCGGAGCGGCTTGGCGCCGGGCGCGCCGGCGGGGTGGCGGGGAGCGCCGGGGGCGTCGGCTCTGGTCCGGCCCCCGGGTCGGTGAACGCCTCCGGGACCACCGGGGCAGGGTCCGCCGACGCCCCAACTGCGGCGGGCGTGTTGTCGCCCTGGGCGGGGAAGCGTTGGGCGAGGCCTTCCAGGAGCCGGGCGTAGGCGGCCCGCTTCGGCGGCCGGGGCTCGGTGACCCCCGATTCCCAGTTCCCGACGGTCTCCCGCCGGCTCTTGAGGGCCTTGGCGATCTGTTCCTGGCTTATCCCGGCGGCTTCCCGCAGACGCTTGCGCTCTTCCGGCGACGGAAGGTCGTCCTGCGCGACCTCCTCCAGCAGCGCGTCCACGGCGCTGAACAGCTCGTCCTCAGTAGGCACAGAGCTCACCTCCACACCGCACCCTATCCTCAGCGCACGCTGAAACCAGCATTGGATTTAACGTGGATCGCTCACCCCGCCCCAGCGCTCCGGTTCTGCCTGTGACCGACGCGATCAATGTCGGCCATGTTCTGAACGAGCAGAGGGCAGGAACGGCACGAAGTCGAAGCTGAACAGCGGCTTTCGTAGGGATTCTGCCGCTGACAGAAGCGGCCGGTTCCCTCCCGTGTAGTACATGTGTTCGCGGGAAGCGAGGGACCGATTGTGGAGGTCCTGTGACAGGTTGTGGGCCTCTCGTGACCACTGGGGTTGGCGAGACGTGTCTTCCTGTGGGGGAAATCCTTGTCACAACGCACCGTCGGTGCGCGTGTTTCGCGTGCCCGGAATAGAACCAGCCTCGCCACCGCCGCCGCTCTGGCCACCGGCGCCCTGACCCTCTCCCTGCTGCCTGCCACGGCCGCGGTGGCCGCCGATGAGCCGGGTTCGGCGTGGGGCAAGGACGCCCCGTCGTTCTCGATGCCCGCGGTGAAGGTCGGTTCGAACAAGCCCGTCGCGCCGAAAGCCGAACGTGCGCCCTCGCGCCGGGTGGCCGCCTGGCGGGCCCAGCAGAAGAAGCGCGCCGAGGGCAGTACGGCGCGCTCCCTCCAGCAGGAGATTCCCGCTCTTGTGCCCCAGGGCCAGGGTGATGTGCCGTGGCACAAGATCAGTGACTTCGCCATCACGGACGCGCTGACGGCCCGGATCAACTTCTCCACCGGCAACCTGATGCTGGCGGCCACCGACTTCTCCGTCGCCGGCGTCGGCCAGCAGCTGACCTTGGCCCGCACCTACAACTCGCTGGAAGCGCCGTGGGGCAAGGTCTCCCAGCGCTGGTGGCAGCAGTACGAGCGCTACCTCCAGGTCCTCAGTGACGAGGTGGTCCTCTACGACGCCTCCGGTGACACCTTGCGGTTCAAGAAGGCCACCGACGGCTCCTTCATCACCCCCAAGGGCTACTCGAAGGAGCTGAAGAAGAACACCGACGGCACCTACACGCTCACCAACTGGAAGTCCGGCTCGAAGGACACCTACGACGAGCACGGCACGCTGACCAAGGTCACCGACAAGAACAGGCGAGCCCTGGCACATGTGGCTCGCGGCCGCAGCCGCGATCTTCTTCATCGCCCCTGCTCACCGCGTACGTCCGTCGGGACCGCCGACGACATGGCAAGTAGGCCCGCCGACGAATCCCCCGGACGGTCCCTCGGTGCCGGGGCGGCCGCGAGACCCTGACGTCAGCAGTGGGACTGCGCCGACTGAGTACGGGCCACGACGCCGGTGAGTATCCGCGCCCATGCCACAGCGTGGCGGGCGGGCGAGGATCGTGCCCACCGACGTGGAAGGAATCGACGATGAACCCCGGCACCTACGCGCGCTTGTACGGCCCCACCCGACCCGCACCACGCTCCGGACACCGGGGTCTCCTCGTGGTGGCAGGCGTGCTGTGGGCGCTCGCTCTGGCATCGCTGGCCTGGATCGCGCTGCTCGTGGGCCTGGCCGCCCTCTGGGGAACGGCGCAGGGCACGGACGCCGGTACCTTCGTCCTCCGGTACGTGGCGATCGTCGCCGGTGGTGCCGCGCTCCTGGGCGCCCTGGTGTTCGCTCCCGGCGTCCGCCGTCTGTCATGGGCGAGTCGCCTCCTGCTGACGGGGGTTGTGGCGTGTCCGGTGGTCACCGGTTCAGCGCTCTGGTCATGGACCTACATCGGCTGACCCTGCACGGCTTGGGAGGGCGTGCTTGTGTGCGGTTGCTTCCCGGCGGGAGACCGGCGCGGTGAGCCGGAGCGCGGCGCGCATCGTCACCCGAGCCGCTCGACCGCGTCGAGAACCTCCTGCGCGCCGTCCTCCTCGGCGATGGACGCGGCCAGGCGCCGGGCGCGGCCGCGCAGCGCGGGGTCGCGGACGGCGCTGGTGATCGCGTCGGACAAACGCCGTGCGGTCAGGCGTTGGTAGCGCAGCGGGCGCGGGGAGACACCGAGGCCGTGCAGGCGCGCGGCCCAGAAATGCTGATCCAGTTGCACCGGGACGGGCACGGCGGGCACACCGGCGCGGATGCCTGCCGCGGTGGTGCCGGCGCCGGCGTGATGGACGACGGCGGCGGTCCGGGGGAACAGCCAGGTGTGCGGGACCTCCCCCACGGTGATCAGGTCGTCGCTTTCGGCGTGCAGGCCGCTCCAGCCCGCCTGGAGGACCCCGCGCACCTTGGCCCGGCGCATCGCCTCGGCGACCAGGGTGCTCAGCCGTTCGGCGTCCGCGGCGACGAAGCTGCCGAAGCCCGCGAAGACGGGCGGCGGGCCCGCGGAGAGGAAGTCCAGCAGCCGGGGCTCGGGCTGCCAGCCGGGTGGGGTCTCGGGCCACCAGTACCCGCAGACCCGATGTCCCTCGGGCCAGTCCCCGGGGCGTGGGACGACCTGGGGGCTGAAGCCGTGCAGGACGCCGCGCCCGCGCGGCAGGCCCAGCGGCCCGGCGAACCCGCCGCGCGGCAGCCCGAGTTCGCGCCGCAGGTCACGGACGGCCGGGGCGAACATCCGATCGGTGGCCGCCCAGAGGGCCTGGGCGCTCAGGCGGTTGCCGTACGAGCCGAACGAACGGGCCCCGACGACCAGGGGCGTGAAGGCCGCCGTGGGCTGGATCGGCTGCAGGTAGGCGCTCAGGTTCGGCAGCCGCAGCCCCTCGCCCAGCGCCGCGCACATCGGGTCGGTGACCGTGGAACTCACCAGCACGTCGGCGCCCTGCCGCACGGCGTCGTGCACGCCCGCCGCGAGCCTCGGCATGAACGCCTTCGCCATCCGCATCAGCCGCGCGATCGCCACGGGCGCGCTGATCGCCCTGGCCAGGCCCTGCCCGCCCGCGGAGGCCAGTTCCGCGCGCGGGTCCACGGGCAGGGGCCGGAACCCGAGCCCGTGGACCGCCACCCCCGGCCGGAACCGTTCATGGGTGGCGAGCACCACGTCGTGCCCCGCAGCCCGCAGCCGCACCCCCAAGCCGGTGTACGGGGCAACATCGCCCCAACTCCCCGCCGTGACGATCAGTACGCGCATGACAGCACTATGTCAGCCCGAGCGGGCCGCGGCCGATGGCCCGCCCGCTACTTCTCGGCGTTGCGGGAGAGCAGGTGCACGGCGCGCAGGGCGGCCTCCAGGGCGAAGCGGTGGTCGGGGTCGGTGAGGCGCTCGCCCAGCAGGACGTCCAGGTTCCGCAGGCGGTAGCGGACGGTCTGGGCGTGCACGCCCAACATCTCGCCGACCTGCTCCGCCGGCGCACGTGTCGAGACGTGCACGCGCAGGGTCTCCACGAGCCGGTCACGGCGACTGGCCGGCACATGTTCGAGCGGGGCCAGCTCCGCGGCCGCCAGGTGGGTCACGAGGGCCGGGTCCGACAGCAGCCACAGCGTCACCAGATGGTCGTCGCAGCGGACCAGGGGGGCATCGGCCACGACGCCTTCGTCGATCAGGTGAAGCATGCGGCGGGCCCAGCGGATGGAGTCGGCGGCCTGGGCCGGCGGCAGGGTCGGCCCGACCACCGCGTGCGCTCCTTCCAGGGTCGCGTCGAGCATCGCCAGGCGCTCCGGGGTGAGGGGGCCGGGCACCAGCAGGTGCGGCTGCGGGACGTCCAGGTCGAAGAGGATGTCGTCGGCCAGCCCCGCCTCCAGGTGTACGGGGACCGGGGGGCGCAGCGCGATCATGGTGACGTCGGCGGGCAGCTGCCAGGCAGCGCTCTCGCAGAGCCCGGGGAGCGCTTGGGGCAGCGGAGGGGCGGCGAGGATGAGGTGGAGCAGCCGTCGGCGCCGCGCCGGCACCTCGGAGAAGGCCCGGGACTGCACCTCGGCGTAGCCCTCGCGGGAGATCTGCTCCAGTTCGTCGACGTAGGCGAACAGCGCGTCGGCGAAGGCGAGGATGAGGGAGGGGGAGAGCCGGTACTGGCGGCCCAGCGCCTTGGCGCGGCGCAGTGCGATGCGGGCCCCGAGCCGGTAGGCCCCCTGCAGGGTCTCCAGCGCGCGCCCCTCGTAGGCTTCCACCCGGCCGAACTTGCGCAGCAGCTGGTCGCGGAGCACGGCGTTCTTGCCGGGGTCGGCGACGCGGTCCACGAACGCGTACAGGGCCTGTTCCAGGCCCTGGCGGATGGGTTCCGCGTTGGGGCCGTTGAGGAGCCGGCCGTACACGGGGTAGGCGCGGGTGACCTCGGCGCCGATCTCCTTCATGAGGCCGGGTAACTCCGGTCTCATGAAGGCCGCGAATTCCTTGGGGAGGGGTTCCAGCGGCTCACCGACTTCGGGTGGTCGCGTGGTTGAAGGCATGAGTGCCGTCCCTTGCTCTTCGGTGCCCACGGTGCACCGGTCGTGTGCTCCGCTCCTTCGCGGGAGGGGCACGCGACCGGACTTGAGGAGACGTGTGTCTGGGCTGTTGAAGCTAAATCAAGTTCGGTGGGACGTACACAGTTCGTGCACACATCGGTGCGGTGGGGCGGGACATGGTTGCCGGGACGACTGAGAATCGCCGTCGCCCGGCCATTAGTCGACGGCGGAGTGCCAGTTCTTCGCGAGGCGCTTGCCGGCGTCGGGGGCGAAGGTACCGGGGGCGTTCAGGCCGGCGAGGTGGGTCTGGGTGTTGTTGAGCGTCACGCTGTTCTTTCCGGCGGCGGAGGGCAGCCCGGTCTTGGCGTTGACCGCCGCGTCGACCAGCCCGAGCAGGCCGAGACCGCAGCCGTCGGCGCCGGGCACGGCGAAGGTGCTGTCGTTCTGCTGGGCGCCTGTGAGGTTGACGCGGCTCATCTCGCCGTCCTCGGCGACGGTGCCGTCACCGTGGAAGAACGACATGCCGAACTCGGGGAACTGGAGGTTCTTTGGACGCAGGACGATGGGCTTGGCGGCGGTGCCGATGTAGCACTTGCTGCCGAGGAAGGGGTTCTCCAGGTGGATGCGGACCGGGAGGGCGACGATCGGCTTGTCAGTGACGATGCCGGCGGTCTGGTCGAAGTCGTAGGGGGCGCCGACGGACTCCACCGTTGCCGTGATCTTGTTGAGGGAGCTGTTGTCGAGCTGCACGCAGATGGCCGTGATCACGGGGATGTCGCTCGGGCACATCAGTCCCAGCAGCCCTCCGGGGACGGTCGCCGGGTCGGCCACGAGGGCGCCGCCGGGCGGGGCCACCACGGTGCTGGTGCCGTCGGAGTTCTGGACGACACCCATCTGGAGGTTGGTCTTTCCCGTGGGCACGGTGGTCCTGCCCAGTTTGATGGAGCCGTTGGGCGAGGTGGAGACCACGCACTGCGGGGTGCGGTCCAGGCCGTCGGCGGCGAGCATCGCCGGGGCGTCCACGGGGCAGCGGGTGAAGGGCGCCCACTCACCGTTCGGTACGGCGGCGGCCGCGGTGGCGGTGCCCATGGAGGAGAGGACACCGAGCGCGGTGCCGAGCGCCGTGGCGGTGGTGGCGACTCTGGCGCCGAGGGAGATCCGCATCATGTGGCCTTTCGGGTCGGGGAGTTGCGGGGGCGGGGATCACGCAGTCAGGGGTACGGGGGGCAATCACCGTTCGGCTACGGGGATCTTGCGGGGCTGCGCGTCGTCGGTGCACTCGTCGGGGTTGAGCACATCGGCCGAGACGAAGCAGGTCTGCCCCTGGATCTGTTTGACGTAGTTGTCCGGACCGGAGACCGCGGCCGTGAGCAGACGGTCGAGGTCCTCGCCGTCGGCGGTGCCGCAGCCCGTGAAGGCGGGGATGGTGACCTTGCCGGTCAGCGGGCCGCCGGACAGCAGCAGATAGCCGGTCGCGGGTTGGCCGGTGGTCTGTTCGCCCCGGCCGTGCAGGACCAGGTGGTCGCCGGGGAACTTCGCCGGTTCCGGCTCCGGGGAGGCGAGGGACGCCTTGGTCCGGCACTTCTTTCCCACGTCCAGCGGGGTGCCGTTGACCTTCAACGACGTCACCCGCAGCACGAGCGGCGCCCGGACGTAGGTGTCCGTGCTGGTGAACACGAAGTCGGTGGTGCCGTGCGAGTCGATGGTCATCGGGCCCGTCTGCTCCAGCACCATCGTGGCCGTCGTGGGGGTGAAGTCGAAGGTCAGGAAGGTCGCCTCGAAGGGCTGGGTCTGCTTGCGCTGCCGGTGGTAGAGGTCGGCGGTGGAGTGCTGGGTGATGGTGGCGCCGCTGTAGTCGGGGAAGAACACGAACTGCGGCTCGCCCTGGGTGATGAGCGTGCAGAACGGCGGGATCAGCGCGGCGCCGTCGAGCTTGTTCACGTTGGAGTAGCCGGTGATGTAGGCGTTCAACGACATCGGTCCGGCCGGGTACTTCTCGTCGTACTTGCAGGTCGGCGCGGGGCGGTCGGCGGCGACACCGCGCCGGCCCGGCTCGGTGACCTTCGGGGCGTGCCCGCCCGGCCGGTCGGTGGGCTCCTCGCCCGGCTGCCCGGGTGTGCCGGAGGCGGACGGTGTACCGGAGGGAGAGCCGGACGGCGATCCGCTGGGGGTTCCCGGGTCGTCTTCCTCGTCCGTGCCGACCTCCACGTCGGCCAAGATGCCCCCGTCCGGGGCGTCCTCCGCGAGGGTGCAGTCGACGGTCACCGAGGCAGGGTCGGGGGCGCCGCCGTCCGCGGTGGTCAAGGTGAGGTCCAGCGCGAAGTCACGGGCCGTCAGGGTCAGTTCGCCGGCACTCTGACCGGTCACCGTGGGGACGTCGCCCGTCGCGGTCAGCGTCAGCGGCCCGGTCGGGGGCAGGGGCGTGGGTTCCGTGCCGCCGCGCCAGGTCGCCTCGGCGGTGGCCTCGCCCTGGGTGACACCGACCGTGAGCCCGGTCGCCGCCCGTACGCCGGCCGCGTGCAGCGCCGAGAGGTCCGCCACCGCGGGCTCCGGCAGGACGAGGGTCGTGGTCACGTCCGCGGGTTCGATCGGCTCGCCGGCAGCCACCCGCTCGGGCAGGGCCGCCGAGATCCGTACCGTCGCGGCATGCCTGCCGGAAGGGAACAGGCATACGTAGGGCAGGGCCGCGTCGATCTGCTGGGTCCCGGACGCCCCGGCCGCCGCGGGCACGGTGGCGGCCAGCACGACGAACGCGGCGATCGCCGCGCCGCGGGCGCGACCGCGGGCCGTCCGTCGGACGGCGGTCGGGGGGCCTGTCATGTGTCACTCCGCTCGGGTCGTCCCACGGTCCGAAATGGCCGACGGCGGCCCGCACGCCCGGCCGAGGTCACCGGCCGGGCGGCGGCGAGCCGTGCGTCGGCTACGGGTTGGAGCCGACGATCTTCGGGATGGTCGTCGTGCCGGCGACCTTGACCGCGTAGTTGCCCTTGAAGGTGGGCTTGGTGGCGGTGGTGACCACGGTGCCGCAGCCGGAGGCCGAGGTGACGGCCAGGTCGCCGCTGACGCTGGCGACCGCGAGGATGCCGGTGGAGTTGGTGTAGGTGGCGGTGGCCTTGCCCTGCACGTTGAACACGCAGGCGCCGGCGGTCACTTTGGCCTTCACGTTGCCGATGTAGCCCTTGGTCACGCCGGTGGACGCGGTGTAGTCCTGGGCGACGACGGTCCAGGGAGTGGTCGCGGTGGTCGTGACGTTCCCCAGGACGCTGGTGCAGGGCGAGCCGCTGGTGCCGAAGTTGATGGCGTTGATGTTGGCCACGGTCGCCGGGTTGCCGGTGGCGCTGGCCATGGTGCCCGAGGCGCTGGACGTCGTACACGTCATCGGGATGTTCGCGGTCAGGACGATGTTCCCGCTGTTGGCCGCGGCGAAGTTGGACGGTGAGGGGGTGACGGTCCAGACCGTGGAGGGCACGGCCGAGGCGGGGGCGACGGCCATGACGAACGCGGCGGTGCCCGCGCCCGCCGCGACGGCGATTCTTGCCAGGGGTTTGTTCATGACTGGGGACTCCCTTGTGGATTGACCGGCAGAGGGGGACCGCGCCCGTGCTGGTGAAGCGGAGGAAGAGGCGGTCCGCGGCTCGGAAATCCTCGACCGCGAGCCATGACGTTACTTGCGGGAAACTTAGCCGAACAATGCTGTTGACCATGATTCTTTCGAGAAGGGGAAATGCCTGTTCCCCAGGTGAGCAGTCCGGGCCCCCGCTTAGTCATCCGCTGCTAAGAAAGCCGCTGTGGCCAAAATCAGCGGACGCACCCGGGGAGCAGTTGATGTTGCCCCCCTCCCCCGCCGAGGCCGCCACTGCTCACCGAGTGACAAGAACGGGCCGGGTCTTTGTCGCCGCGCTGACAAAGACCTCGGTGGCTCGACTCAAACCTCGGCGAAATTCGGATCCTCTCTTGCCCGCTCAGGTTACTCAGCCGTAGCGTGCCGGATCAGGCGCTGATCTCCAGGCCGTGCGGTGCTCCGCCCCAGGGAGCCGCACACGGCCCCTGTCCCGCATCCCGCGCTCCGCGCCCCTCATCCGAACTCCGCCGCCGTCCGCCGCTTTGGAGGTGATATGGGAATCGAAGTGGTGGTCGAAGGCCTCACCAAATCCTTCGGCACGCAGAAGATCTGGCAGGACGTGAGCCTTACGCTGCCGGCCGGCGAGGTCAGTGTCATGCTCGGGCCTTCCGGTACCGGAAAGACGGTGTTCCTCAAGTCGCTCATCGGGCTGCTGAAGCCGGAGCACGGCCGCGTCCTCATCGATGGCGTCGACATGGTGAACAGCCCGGAACGGGATATCTACGAGACCCGGAAGAAGTTCGGTCTCATGTTCCAGGACGGCGCCCTTTTCGGTTCCATGTCCCTCTTCGACAACATCGCCTTTCCGCTGCGCGAGCACACCAGGAAGAAGGAATCGGAGATCCGCCGCATCGTCATGGAGCGGATCGACGTGGTGGGGCTGCTGGGCGCCGAGGGCAAGCTGCCGGGTGAGATCAGCGGCGGCATGCGCAAGCGGGCCGGGCTCGCCCGCGCGCTCGTGCTCGATCCGCAGATCATCCTGTGCGACGAACCCGACTCGGGGCTCGACCCCGTCCGCACCGCCTACCTCTCGCAGTTGCTGATCGACCTGAACGCGCAGATCGACGCGACGATGCTGATCGTCACCCACAACCTCGACATCGCCGCCACGGTCCCCGACAACATGGGCATGCTCTTCCGGCGCGAACTGGTCACCTTCGGCCCGCGCGAAGTCCTCCTCACCAGCGAGGAGCCGGTCGTGGCGCAGTTCTTGTCCGGCCGCCGCGAAGGCCCGATCGGGATGTCCGAGGAGAAGGACGCCGCGACCCTCGCGGCCGAGGCCGCCGGAGCGCGGGGCGCGGACGGACCCCGGGAGATCGTCCCCCAGTTGGAGCCCTCCCCCGGTCTTCCGCCGCGCGGCGCCGTCGCCCGCCGCCGGGAGCGGGTCCTCGGCATGCTCGACCGGCTGCCGCCCGCCGCCCGTACCGCCATCGAGCGCACGTACGCCGCCTCCCCCACGGGTGGCGCGACCGGCACCCAGGCCTCCCCCACCGGTGGCGCGCCCAGCACCCATGGCTCCACCGCCCCGACGCTGCCCATGCCGGCCGCCGGGAGCGGCGCATGATCACCGGTGCCCTGCGGCAGACCGGCCGGCTCTTCGCGCTCGCCGCCGAAGTGGCCCGGGCGATCTTCCGGCGGCCGTTCCAGTTCCGCGAGTTCGTGGAGCAGTTCTGGTTCATCGCCGGCGTGACCATCCTGCCCGCCGCCCTGGTCTCGATCCCGTTCGGCGCCGTGATCGCCCTCCAGGTCGGCTCGCTCACCCAGCAGCTCGGCGCCCAGTCCTTCACGGGTGGCGCCAGCGTGCTGGCCGTCGTACAGCAGGCCAGCCCGCTGATCGTCGCCCTGCTGATCGCGGGCGCGGCCGGCTCCGCCATCTGCGCCGACCTCGGCTCGCGCACCATCCGCGAGGAGCTGGACGCCATGGAGGTCATGGGCGTCTCACCCGTGCAGCGCCTGGTGGTGCCCCGCGTCCTCGCGACGATGGGGGTCGCGGTCCTGCTCAACGGCCTGGTCTCCGTGGTCGGCATCCTCGGTGGCTACGCGTTCAACGTCTACCTCCAGGACGGCACCCCCGGCGCCTACCTCTCCAGCTTCTCCGCCCTCGCCCAGCTGTCCGACCTCTACATCAGCGAACTCAAGGCGCTGGTCTTTGGATTCATCGCGGGCGTCGTCGCCGCCTACCGGGGCCTCAACCCGCGCGGCGGCCCCAAGGGCGTCGGCGACGCCGTCAACCAGTCCGTGGTCATCACCTTCCTGCTCCTCTTCTTCGTGAACATGGTGATGACCGGCGTCTACCTGCAACTCGTACCGCCGAAGGGGGGTTGAGGACCATGGCCTCCCCGTTCGTCTGGCTGGACCGCTCCGGTGACCAGCTCCTGTTCTACGTGCGCTCCCTGCTGTGGATCCCGCGCACCCTGCGCCGCTACCTCAAAGAGGTGCAGCGTCTCCTCGCCGAGGTCGCCTTCGGCACCGGCGGCCTCGGCGTCATCGGCGGCACCATCGGCGTGATGATCGCGATGACCCTGTTCACGGGGACCGTCGTGGGACTCCAGGGGTACGCGGCGCTCGACCAGATCGGCACCGCGGCCTTCACCGGGTTCGTCTCCGCGTACTTCAACACCCGCGAGATCGCCCCTCTGGTCGCGGGTCTCGCCCTCTCCGCGACCGTCGGCGCCGGCTTCACCGCGCAGCTCGGCGCCATGCGCATCAACGAGGAGGTCGACGCCCTCGAAGGCATGGGCATCCGCTCCCTGCCCTACCTGGTCACCACCCGCATCATCGCCGGCGTCGTCGCCATCATCCCCCTCTACGCGATCGGGCTGCTCTCCTCCTTCCTGGCCTCCCGCTACGTGACGGTCCTCTTCAACGGCCAGTCCCGGGGGACGTACGACCACTACTTCAACCTCTTCCTCTCGCCCACGGACGTGCTGCTCTCCGTCCTGAAGGTGCTGATCTTCAGCGTGATGGTGATCCTCGCCCACTGCTACTACGGCTACCGCGCCTCCGGCGGCCCGGCCGGGGTCGGTGTCGCCGTGGGGCGGTCGGTGCGCAACGCCATCGTGCTGATCAGCGTCACCGACTTCTTCCTGTCGCTGGCCCTGTGGGGCGCCACCACGACCGTGAAGGTGGCGGGCTGACATGAGCGCAGCACGAGGCGCGACCGCGCGCCGCCGGCTCGCCGGAGTGGTCTTCCTGGTGGTCCCGGCCCTGCTGGTGTGGCTCTCGGTCGCCGTCTACGACAAGCGGTTCACCGACTCCGACCCGGTGGTCGTGGAGACGGGCGCCGTCGGCAACGAGATGCACCTGGGCGCGGAGGTGAAGCTGCGCGGCGTCGTCGTCGGCGAGGTCCGCGAGATCGACGCCACCGACGACGGTGCCCGGCTCACCCTCGCCCTGCGCCCGGGGACCCGCACCCGGATCCCGGCCGACGTGCGCGCCCAGATGCTGCCCACCACCCTGTTCGGGGAGCGCTTCGTCGCCCTCGTCCCGCCCGCCTCGCCCTCCGCGCGGCCGCTGGCCGCCGGCGCCGTCATCCCGCAGGACCGCTCCACGAGCGCCGTGGAGCTCCAGCAGGTCCTCGACGACGTGCTGCCGATGCTCACCGCCGTCCAGCCGCAGAAGCTCTCCGCCACCCTCTCCGCCGTCTCCCGCGCACTGGAGGGGCGCGGCGGCCGGCTGGGCGACACCCTCACCCTCCTCGACTCCCACCTGCGCGAGTTCAACCCCCACCTGCCGACCCTCAACCGCGACTTGAAGCACCTGGTGAAGGTCAGCCATGTCTACGCCGATGCCGCACCGGACATCCTCACGGCTCTGGCCGACTTCACCACCACCACCGGCACCCTGGCCGAGAAGGAGAGCGAGCTGTCCGCCACCCTGGGCGCCACCACCGGGACGGCCGAGGACCTGACCGCCTTCCTGCGGCAGAACGAGGACAACATCATCCGGCTCTCCGCCTCCTCCCGGCCCACCCTGGAACTGCTCGCCGAGTACTCCTCGGCCTTCCCCTGCACCCTGCGCACCCTCGCCGACTTCGTGCCGGCCATGGACAAGGCCCTCGGCAAGGGCACCGACCGGCCCGGCCTGCGCGTCGACGTCACCACCGTGCCCTCCCGCGGCGCCTACCGCCCCGGCCGCGACACCCCCTCGTACGACGCGGACGGCGGCCCCCGCTGCTACCCCGTGCCCTACCTCGGCCTCGCCGGGAAACCGGCCGTGCAGGTCCCCGCGGCGGCCGGGCAGGACCTCGGACCCGCCAACTCCCCGCAGGAGAACGACCTCGTCAACGAACTCCTCGCACCGGCCGCCGGCAAGGCCCCCACCGAACTGCCCGAGTGGAGCAGTCTGCTCGCGGGCCCCGCCCTGCGCGGCACGGAGGTGACCCTGCGATGACGTCCCCCACCCGGCGCCGCCCGCTGACCGGCCCGGTCCTGAAGTCCCTCGCCTTCCTGGTGGTCACCGCGCTGGCCACCGCCGTCCTCGGGCTGAGCGTCGCCGGCAGCGGAGTCGGTGACGACAGCCTCACCTACAAGGCGCTGTTCACCGACGCCACCGGGGTCACCGACGGCGACAGCGTCCGCATCTCCGGGGTGGAGGTCGGCGAGGTCACCGACGTCCGCGTCGTCGACCGGCGCACCGCGCAGGTCACCTTCACCGTCCGCGACGACCGCACCCTGCCCGCGTCGGCCACCGCCGCCGTGAAGTACCTCAACATGGTCGGCCAGCGCTACATCGCCCTGGAGCGGGGCAGCGGCGACCTCGCCGGCGCGCTCGACGCCGGCGACACCATCCCGCTGGACAGGACCACCCCCGCACTCGATCTGACCCTGCTCTTCAACGGCTTCAAGCCGCTCTTCGAGGGCCTCTCCCCGAAGGACGTCAACGAACTCGCCGGCTCCATCGTGCAGGTGCTCCAGGGCGAGGGCGGCACCGTCGACAGCCTCATCCGGCACGTCGGGTCCCTCAGCACGACGCTCGCCGCCAAGGACCAGGTCGTCGGCAAGGTGGTGAAGAACCTCAACACCGTCCTGAGCACCCTCAACGACCGCGAGAGCGACTTCGACGACCTCGTCGGCACCCTCCGCAAGCTCGTCACCGGCTTCAACGACGACCGCAAGCCCCTGGGCAAGGCCGTCACCGCCATGGGCGACCTGACCACCGTGACCGCCGACCTCCTCCAGGAGGGACGCGCCCCGCTGAAGAAGGACCTCCGCGAACTGGGCCGGCTCTCGGACAACCTCGGCGACGCCACCCCGCAGATCGAGGACTTCCTCGACCGCACCCCCGCCAAGCTGACCGCGCTGGGCCGGCTCTCCTCGTACGGCTCCTGGTTCAACCTCTATCTCTGCGAGGCCCGCGTGGACGGCGTCACCACCTCCACCGGCGCGAAGCCGCCGACCGGCATCGCCGTCACCGAGGCCAGGTGCGGCGCATGACCCTGCTGCTGCGGCCCGGACGCCGCGACACCCCCGCCCCCGCGCCCCGCCGCTCCCGCGCGCCGCGCCTCAAGCCGGTCAAGGACCGCGACCCCGTCGCCGTGGCCGTCGTCGGCCTGCTCCTGCTGGCGCTGCTCACCGTCCTCGCCTACAACGCCGACCGGCTCTCCCTCACCGGCGGCGGCACCGCCTACAGCGCCGACTTCACCGAGGCGGCGGGCCTGGACGAGGGCGACGAGGTGCGGGTCGCGGGCGTCAAGGTCGGCCGGGTCACCGGCGTGGCCCTGGACGGCGACCGGGTGAAGGTCACCTTCGAGGTAGAGGACGCCTGGCTCGGCGACCGCACCACCGCCGCCATCGCCATCAAGACGCTGCTCGGCGACAAGTACCTGGCCCTGGACCCGCTCGGCGGCGCGGCACAGGACCCCGGCAGCCGCATCCCGCGGACCCGGACCACCTCTCCGTACGACGTCACCCAGGCGTTCCAGGACCTCGGCTCCACCGCCGACGCCCTCGACACCCGGCAGCTCGCCAAGAGCTTCGAGACCATCTCGCGGACCTTCGAGAAGTCGCCGCCCCACGTCCGCAAGGCCGCGACCGGCCTGTCCGACCTGTCGCGTTCCCTCTCCAAGCGCGACCGTGACCTCGCCCGACTCCTCAAGGGCAGCGCCAAGTTCAGCAAGACGCTCAAGGACAACAAGTCCAGCTTCGAGACGCTCATCGAGGACGCCGGGCCCCTGCTCGGCGAACTTCAGGACCGGCGCAAGGCCATCACCGCCCTGCTCAAGGGCAGCCGCGCCCTCGGCACCGAACTGTCCGGCCTCGTGGACGACAACGACAAGCAGCTCGGCCCCACCCTGAAGGCGCTGGGCCGGGTCACCACCGTCCTGGAGAAGAACAGCAGCCGGCTGGACGAGACGCTCGCCCTGGTCGGCCCCTACTACCGGCTCGTCGGCAACACCCTCGGCAACGGCCGCTGGTTCGACAGCTACCTGTGCGGGGTGGTGCCGCGCGACTACCTGCCCGCGCGGTCCCGGCCCAAGACGTCGTGCATGCCGCCCGAGCAGTCGGCGGCGGCCCGGAGGAGCGGTGAGCGATGAGCAGACACGGAACACTCCTCGCGGTGCGCCCGAGACTCCTCGCCGCGCGCGGAAAGCACCTCGCCACGCGGGGGAAGCACCTCGCCACGCGGAGGAAACTCCTCGCGGCCGTGGTCGCCCTCGTCGTGGTCGCCGCCGGACTCCTCGCGGTGCGCGTCCTCGACTCCACCGGCACCCGCGTCACCGCCTACTTCGACCGTGCCGTCGGCATCTACGCCGGTTCCGACCTGCGCGTCCTCGGCGTCCGGGTCGGTGAGGTGGAGTCGGTCCACCCCCAGGGCACCCGGGTCCGGGTCGAACTCGCGCTGGACGAGGGCGTACGCGTGCCGAAGTCGGCGCGCGCCCTGGTCGTCGCGCCCAGCGTGGTCGCCGACCGCTACGTCCAGCTCACCCCCGCCTACCGCGCCGGCCCCGCCCTCGCGGACGGCGCCGTACTGCCCGCCTCCCGCAACCGCACCCCCGTCGAGATCGACCAGCTCTACGCGTCGATCACCGACCTCAGCAAGGCACTGGGGCCGGAGGGGGCCAACTCCGCGGGCGCCCTGTCGGGGCTGCTGAGGACCGGTGCCGCCAACCTCGACGGCAACGGCGCGGCCATCGGCAAGAGCATCGAGGAGTTCGGCAAGGCCACCAGGACGCTCGACGGCTCCAGCGACGATCTGTTCGCCACCCTGCGCAACCTCCAGACGTTCACCACCATGCTGAAGGGCAAGGACAGCGACGTACGCACGGCACAGAAGCGGCTGGACACCGTCGTCGGCTACTTCGCCGACAACAAGGACGACCTCGCGGGCGCCCTGAAGGAACTCGGCACCGCCCTGCGCCGGGTGAAGACCTTCATCAAGGACAACCGGGGAGAGCTGAAGGGGAACGTCGAGCGGCTCGTGCCCCTCACCCGGGCCCTGGTGCGCCGGCGCGCCTCGCTGGCTGAGGCCCTGGACGTCGCGCCGCTCGCCGCGGGCAACCTGGTCGGCGCCTACGACACCGGCACCGGAAGGATCGACGGCCGGGCCAACCTCAATGAGATCAGCATGGGCGGCCCCCTGCTGCCCCTGCCGGCGACCGGTGGCGGCTCCACGGAGCCGCCCTCGGCCTCTCCCTCGGCTTCGGCCTCTGCTTCGGCCTCTGCTGCGACCTCGGGGGAGGGAGAGCGGTGAAGCGCGTCGTACGGCGCCGGGGACGGGCGTCGGGGTCGGTGGAGACCGGCGGCGCGGACCAGGTGGAGACCGCCGAGGCGGACCGCGTCGAGCCCCCGCACAGCACGGCAGGGCGCCGGGTGCTCACCGGCGGGGCCGCCGCCGGCATGGGCCTCGGCGGCCTGCTCGCCCTCGGCCTCGGCTTCGCGCTCGCCCTCGGCGCGTTCACCGTCACCGCTCCCCGCTTCGACGGCATCGAGGACCTGCCCCTGCCGGGCGGCGCCGACCTCGGCTCGCACCCCTACACCGTCACCGCCGAACTGGCCGACGCCCTCAGCCTGGTGCCGCACGCCGCGGTCAAGGTCGACGACGTCGCCGTCGGCCGGGTCACCGCCATCCGCCTCGACGACGACCGCTGGTCGGCCCGCGTCACCATGGAGATCAACGGCGACGTCCGGCTGCCGCGCGACGCGGGCGCCCGCCTGGAACAGTCCAGTCTGCTCGGCGAGAAGTACGTCAGTCTCGTCGCGCCGGCCAAGTCGTCCGCCGGGGGCGACCTCGGCGACGGCGGTGTCATCCCCCTCTCCCGCACCGGCCGCAACACCGAGGTCGAGGAGGTGTTCGGCGCGCTGTCCCTGCTGCTCAACGGCGGTGGCGTCAACCAGCTCAAGACCATCACGCGGGAGCTCAACAAGGCCCTCGGCGGACGCGAACCCGAGGTCCGCTCCATGCTGAAGCGGGTCGACGAGCTCGTGGGGAACCTCGACGACCACCGCGGTGACATCACCGACGCCCTCGACGGCGTCAACCGGCTCGCCACCACCCTCGCCGGCCGCAAGGACGACGTGAGCACCGTCCTGACCGACCTCTCCCCCGGCCTGAAGACCCTGCACGAACAGCGCGGCTCACTGCTGACCATGCTGCGCTCCCTGGACCGGCTGTCCGGCGTCGCCGTCTCCACCGTCAAGGCGAGCAAGAACGACATGGTCGCCGACCTCAAGGCGCTCGCCCCCACCCTCAAGGCCCTCGCCGACGCGGGCAGCGACCTGCCCGACTCCCTCCAGGTGCTGCTCACCTACCCGTTCACCGACGAGGTGCTCAACGGAATCAAGGGCGACTACCTCAACGTGTATCTGCACATGACCGCCGTCCCCGGCACCCAGGTCATCCCGCCCCTCGTGCCGCGGAGCACCCCCTCGCCCACCGGCACGCCCCGGGGCGCCGCGCCCGGCAAACGGCCCGGCGGCGGGGCATCGCCCTCGCCGTCGGCGCCGCTGCCCCTGCCGTCCGTACCGACGCCCACCCGGGACCCCGGGGACGGAGGCGCACAGAGATGATCACCCTCGCCATACGTCTGAAGAACCTCGCCTTCCTGCTCATCGCCGTCCTCGTCCTCGGCTTCCTCGGCATCCGCTACGCGGACCTCGGCCGGTACGTGGGCGTGGCCGACTACTACACGGTGCGGGTCGAACTCCCGCGCACGGGCGGTCTCTTCACTCACTCCGACGTCACCTACCGGGGCGTGTCGGTGGGCCGGGTCGGTCCGATCGACCTCACCGCGGACGGGGTGGTCGCCCAGCTGCGCATCAAGAAGTCCGCCCCCCGCATCCCCGCCGACACGCGGGCCGTGGTGGCCGGGCTCTCCGCGGTCGGCGAGCAGTACATCGACCTGCGGCCGGAGAGCGACTCCGGCCCCCACCTCGTCGACGGCACCCGGATCGCCCGGTCCGAGACAGAGGTGCCGGCGCCCGTCACCGACGTGCTCACCAGTGTGGACGGCCTCGTCCGGTCCGTGCCGCTGGAGGAACTGCGCACGGTGGTCGACGAGTTCGGCAAGACCTTCGAGGGGCGCGGCGACGACCTGCGGGTGCTCCTCGACAACGGCAGCGCCTTCATCGAGGCCGCCGACCGGAACCTGCCCGCCACCAGCCGCCTGCTCACCGACGGCGAGACCGTGCTGCGCACCCAGGCAGAGGAGGCGGGGGCGATCCGCGGCTTCGCCGAGGGTGCCACGGAACTCGCCCGCACCCTCAAGGGTTCCGACGCCGACCTGCGCCGTCTGCTCACCGTCACACCGGACGCCGCCACGCAGGTCAGCGGGCTGCTCCGGGATCTCGACCCCAGTTTGGGCGTCGTCCTCGCCAACCTGCTCACGACCTCCGAGGTGGCCGTCACCCGGCAGCGCGGCATCGAGGAACTCCTCGTGAGATATCCGGCGGCCGTCTCGGCGGGCGCCACCGCCGTCGACGGAGGAAAGATGAGACTCGGCCTGGCCGTCACCTTCTTCAAGCCCCTGCCCTGCACCGACGGCTATGGCGGCACCCGCTACCGCACCGGCCTCGACCTCGGCACCGCCCCCGCCCTCAACACCGGCGCGTCCTGCACGGCTCCGGCCGGCAGCGGCGTCAATGTACGGGGGTCCGCCCATGCCCCACGGGGTGGCGCGGTGCCTGACCCGGCCAGGGCGGGCTCCCTGCCGTCGGGCGGTTCGCCCGGAGCAGGCGGTACGAGGGGTGGGGCGTCGTCGCGGTCGGGCGCGGGCCTGCCGGGCGCGCTGGCCCTGCCGGACACGGGCGGCGGCGGAGCGACCGGGCTGCCGGGGCTGCTCGGCGCGGAGCCGGGCCGATGAGGCGGGCGCGGGTCGTCGCCGGGGCGGGACTCGCGCTGGCGCTGGCGTTCTGCGGCGCCGGGGCGTGGACGTACGCGCAGGCACGGGGCGACGATTCGCTCGCGTACGGCCGTGCTCGCGACGAGGCGCTGGCCGACGGGCGCGAGCGGCTCGCCGTGCTCAACACCCTCGACGCCTCGTCCCGGGAGCGGGCCAAGGCGGGCATCCAGGACTGGCGCGCCGCCTCGACCGGTCCGCTGCGGGAGGAACTGGACGCCACCGCCCCCCGGAAGGGGGCCTCCGCGCGGGGCACGGTCACCGAGGCCGCGCTCACCGCCCTCGACACGCGCGCGGGCACCGCCAAACTCGTCGCCACCGTGCGCGTCGAGGTCACCCCCGGCGCGGGCAAGCGGCCGACCGTCGACCGCAAGCGCCTGGAGGCGGTGCTGGCCCGCACGGGCGGGGGCGAGTGGAAGGTCAAGGCACTGAGCGCGGTACCGCTCGCGCGGACGGCGAAGGAGGGCGAGGGCCGATGACACGGCTGCCGCACCTCGGACGGCCCCGGGCCCACCGGGGCCCGGGTGACGGACCGCCCACCGACCGGACCGGGCCGGACGTGGGCCCCGCCGGGCAAGAGGAGGCGACCACGAGCACCGCCCCGGCCCCCGGCAGACAAGGGGAGCCGACCACTGACGCCACCCCGGCGCCCGGTGGGCAGGGGGAGCCGACCACGAGCACCACCCCGGCCCCCGGTGGGCAGGGGGAACCGACCACGAGCACCACCCCGGCCCCCGGTGGGCAGGGGGAACCGACCGCGAACGCCGCCGCGGCCCCCGGCAGACAGGGGGAGGCGACCGCGAGCGCTACCGCGGCCTCCGGCGGACAGGGGGAGGCGACCGCGAACACCACCCCGGCCCCCGGCGGACAAGGGGAGGCGACCGCGAACGCCGCCCCGGCCCCCGGCACCGAGCCCGGCCGGGGTGTCTCGCGGGAGGAGACCGCGGGAGTGCGCGGCGGCCGAGCGCGCCGGCGTGGCTTCGGCGGACGGCTGGTCCCCGCGGTGTGCGCCGCGCTGCTCGTCCTCGCCGGCTGCGGCTTCTTCTACGGCGCCCATCAGGCGAGGTCCACCCCGTCCGCCGCGAACCGCGCGCTGACCGACGCCGAGGAGACGACCCGGGTCGCCGGTGACGTCGACAACGCCCTCGCCCGTGTCTTCTCGTACACGCCGGACGGTCTGAAGGCCACCGAACGCGCGGCGCGGTCCGTCCTCGCGGGGCGGGCGCAGCGCCAGTACACGGAGTTGATGGAGCGGATCCGCGCGGACGTCGCCGCGCGGCGCGTCACCCTGAGCACCCAGGCGGTCCGCACCGGGGTGATCGAACTCGACGGTGACAGCGCGCGGTTGCTGGTCTTCCTCGATCAGATCTCGCACCGCGGCAAGGCCGGCACCACCTCCGCGGCGGCCCAGCTCACGGTGACCGCGCGACGGGAGGACGACCAGTGGCGAATCGTCGACATCAAGACGCGCTGAGCGAGCGCGGAGAGAGGGGACCACGGATGAGACGCCGCACCAGCGGCCGGGCCCGGCCGGGAGCGATGCCGGTCACGGGGCTCGCCCTCGCGCTCACTCTGCTCGCGGGCGGCTTCGCCGCGTGGGCGGGCCGGGACTGGTACGACGCGGCCCACGCCGACTCCGCGGGGTACGCCGAGCAGCGCGACGCCGCCCTCGCCGCCGGTGAGCAGGCCGTGCAGAACCTCAACACCCTCGACCACCGCAGCCTCGACCGCGGCCTGGACCTCTGGGAGTCCTCCACCACCGGCGAACTGCGCGAGCAACTGGCGGGCGGACGAGCGGAGTTCGCCGACCGGGTCAGGGAAGCGAAGACCGTGACCACGGCGAAGGTGCTCTCCGGCGCCCTCACCGAACTCGACGACCGGGCCGGCCGGGCCCGAGTGCTGGTCGCGCTGCGGGTGACGGTGAAGGCGCCCGGCGCGCAGCGCACCGACAAGGACAGCCGCATGCTCGGCGAACTGACCCGCACCGACGGCACCTGGAAGCTGAGCGCCCTGGGCCAGGCCCCGGTCGGCGGCACGCCGGCCGGCTGACCGGCCGAGGAAAGGACGACACACGATGCCGACGACCCGCCACCACCTGAACAACGCACGCCGCCGCCAGACCCGCGAGGCCCGCCGCCCGCCGGCCCCCACCGCCGCCGCCCACTCCCGCGACCGCACTCCGCCCGCCCCGGTCGCCGCCGATGCCGCCGACGCCGCCCAGGGGAGCGAGGACCGGCGCGACAAGGCACGGCTCACCCGCCCCCGGCAGGCAGCCCGCGACGAAACGGCGTCCCCCCTCGATCCCGCGCCCCCGCCCCGCCGCACGCTCGCGATCCTCTGCCTGCTGACCCTGCTCCTCGGCGGCTTCGCCGGCTGGGCTCACGCCCGCGCACAGGCGCTCCGCGACGACCCGGCCGCCCGCAACACGGCCCTGTCCGACACCGCGCGCACCAGCGAGATCAAGGGCCAGTCGACCAAGGCCGTCGCGGCACTCTTCTCGTACGACCACGCCCATCCCGGCGCCTTCGACAAGGCCGCGAAGAAGTGGCTGACGGGAGGTGCCGTCGCCCAGCACCGGGAACTGCTCGGCGCCGTCCGCGCCCGCGCGGACAAGCAGAAGGCGGTGATCACCACCACGGTCACCGACAGCGCGGTCGAACGCATCGACGGCGACCGGGCCCGCGTCCTGGTCTACGCCGATCAGAGCAGCGTCAGCACGGCCGGCGACAAGAAGGCGCGGGACGACGGCGCCTACGCCGGGGCGATGTTCGCCGTCGACGTCCAGCGGCGCGACGGCCGTTGGCTCGTCTCACGCATCGACACCTTCCGCCGCTGAACCCGCCCGCGCCCCACCACCAGGGAGTGAGTGCCCATGCCCGAACACCGCGCCCGCCGCCTGCCCGTCCGGACCCGCAGGGGTCTGCGGACCACCGCCATCGCCGTGAGCGCGGTGGCGGCGCTCACCGCCTCCCAGGCCCCCGGAGTGCTCCCGCAGCACGTGAGCGCCCGTCCGGCCGCCGACGACCGGCCCGCCCCGGCCCCCGACCCGCCGTACGCGGAACTCGCCCCGCCCGCTGACGGCTCGTACCACACCGAACTCCCGCCGCAGGTCACGTCCGACGCCCCGCCGCACACCGAGCGGAGGTCCCCGGAGCGTGCCGCGGCCGGCATCCCGGGGACGGTGTTGCGCGCGTACCGCGCCGCGGAGAGATCCGTTGCCCGGACGGACCCCGGCTGCGCGCTGCCCTGGGAACTGCTCGCCGCCATCGGCAAAGTGGAGTCCGGGCAGGCGCGCGGCGGCGCGGTCGACCGGCACGGCACCACGCTCGGCCGGATCACGGGCCCGGCCCTGGACGGCCGGAACTTCGCCCTGATCCGGGACAGCGACGGCGGCGTCCACGACGGCGACACGGTGTACGACCGCGCGGTGGGGCCGATGCAGTTCCTGCCGTCGACGTGGGCGCGGTGGGGTGCGGACGGCAACGGGGACGGCCGCGACGACCCCAACAACGTCTTCGACGCGGCCCTGGCAGCCGGGCACTACCTGTGCGCCGGGAGCCGCGACCTGAGCCGGCCCGCCGACCTCGACCGCGCGGTCCTCAGCTACAACCAGTCGCGTCCCTATCTCGAACTGGTCCGCTCCTGGCTGGAGTTCTACCGCAGGGGCACGCACGCCGTGCCCGACGGCAAGGGCGTCATCCCGACGTCACCCGGGGCCGGCGGCGACACGCCGGCCACGTCACCGGCCGACAAGGGCGGCCGCGGGGGCAAGGGAGGTCGCGGGGGCGACGGCAAGGGTGGCGACGGCGGCGTCATCATCGGCCCGGACCCCGGCACGCCCACCCCGACCCCCACACCCTCGCACCCGGCACCGTCCTCGCCCTCACCCCGGCCGTCCCCGACCCCGACGGAACCGGACCCCACCCGGCCGCCGGAGCCCACCCCGTCCGACTCCCCGACCCCGGGCCCCTCCCCCACACCGACCCCCACCGACCCGTCACCCCCACAGCCCTGCCCCTCCGACTCGACGAGCCCCTCGCCGGACCCCGACAGCTCCCCGGCCCCGAAACAGGAGCCGCCCTGCACGTCCATGACCGCTACCGAGAGGTGAGGGTTGGGGGGCCCCGGACAGCCACCGGTCGGCGTCCTTGGCGGGGGCGCCCCGCACAGGTACGGCACGAGAGCGGCGACCGTCGTCACCGGGAGGCCGGCCCCGGCGCGCCCCCCGGCACGGCGGCCGGCGCGTTCAGCGCGTCCAGGGCGCTTCGGCACGCCGCCACGATCCGCGCGTTCTCCGCCGTGTCGCGGACGGCGATCCGGACGGATCGTCCCTGGTACGCCGAGGACATCGGCGACAGGTCACGCAGGAACACGTCGAACTTACGGCACTCCCCCACCAGTCGCGCGCGCTCGGTCCCCGCGGCGGCAGGGTCACCGTGAGAAAGTTCGCCACTCCTTCATCGACCGAGTCGAAGCGGCCCGGTCCAGGTCGGGTGCTGGGGCGGTGTGCGTCAAGTGCCCGACGGGCTGCCGTCGAGCGGTGTTCGAACGCCTCCGCTCGGCAGCGCAACGGCGGGTTTTCCGGGGCGGAAGCGGCCGAGCAGTGCGGAGAGGAGGACCGCCGTCAGGGTGCCGGCGACGACGCCGTTGCCCAGGACCGTACGGGCCCAGGCGGGGAATCCGGCGTACAGATGCGGGCTGAGCAGCGGCAGCAGCCCCGCGGTGAGCGCGAGCGCGGCCGTCATGGTGCCGGTGCCCGTGCCGGACAGGTCGGCGCGGCGGAGCATCTCGATGCCCAGCACGGCGATCACGGCGTAGACGACGAGGGCGGAGCCGCCCACGACGGCCGCCGGGATGCCGGCCAGCGCCCGGGAGAGGGGTGTCGCCAGGCCGAGGGCGACCAGGAGGACTCCGGCCCCGGCGGTCACGAAGCGGCTGCGGACCCCGGTGAGCCGGCCGATGCCGATGTTCTCGGCGCTGGTGACCATGAGGGACGTGCCGAACAGCCCGCCGGCCAGGGAGACCAGGGCGTCCGCGCGGGCGACGCGCGGAACGTCCCGCTCGGGGGCGGGAGTGCGGCCCACCGTCTCGCTGTTGAGCACGGTCTGCCCGGTGATCTCGGCCAGCGTGGTGAGGCTGAACACGAGCAGCGGCAGGGCGGCCACCAGATCGAACCGCGGCGTTCCGAAGGGCAGGAACGCGGGCGGCGCGAAGCCGCTTCCGGCCGCGGGGGCAAAGGTTCCGAGACCGGTGGTCGCTGCCACGACGGCCCCCGCCGCCATCCCGATGAGGACGGAGGTCTGCCGCCAGACACCGCGCAGGAGAACGTACGCGGCGAGGGTGGCCGCGACCGTGAGCGCGGCGAGGAGCACCGTGCGCGGCTCGCCGGTGCCGTCCGGTCCGGTGACGAGGCCGGCGGCGACCCGGATCATCGCGATGCCGATGAGCAGCACGGTCACGCCCATGACCAGTGGCGGGAAGAGCCTGACGACACGGGCGCACAGCGGCAGCACGGCCAGGAGCAGGGCCGCCGCGAGGAGGACGGCGCCGGCGGCGGTGGGGGCGCCGTGTTCCTGCGCGATCTGGAGGAACAACGCGGTCGCGGCGCCCCCGGGCAGCATGACGAACGGCAGGCGCCCGCCGATCCGCCACACGCCGAGGGACTGGAGCAGGGTGCCCGCGCCGCACAGCAGCAGGACGGCGCTGAGCAGCGAGGCGGTCGCTCCCGGCGGCATCTTCAGAGTGCCGGCGACGAGGAACACGGTGGATATCGGGGCGGCGATCATCGCCAGGACGTGCTGGACCGACAGGGGCACCAGCCGCCGCAAGGGCACCCTGGCGTCGACCGCATCGACCGCGTCGGCCGAGCGGTCGGTGGTGGCGTCGGTGGGCGTGGCCGTCATCCTGTCGCCCCCAGCCAGGGGATGTCGGCCGCGGCGTAACGGTAGGCGCGGAAAACGGCGTTGGGCTCGGACGGGAACAGCCCCCTGACCTCGCTCTCGGCGTATCCGGCGAAGTGCGGGACGACGTACTCCCAGCACAGGTAGCCGTCCTTCGTCACCTCGAACAGCCGCCCGGAGGGAGAGTCGGTGAGGAGGGTGTTGCCGTTCGGCAGGCGCTGGGCGGAGCCCATGAAGGGTGCGAAGAAGAACTCGCGGGCAGGGTCGTGGTACTCCCACGCGATGTCGCCACCGGCCCGGTCGATCTCGATGACGCGGGAGTAGGGGACGTCGTGGCCGGGCCGGAACACGCCGTTGTCGAAGACCAGCAGCCGGCCGTCGTCCAGTTCGGTGGGGGCGTGCTGCTGGCTGACCGTGCCGGGGCGGCTCCTCCAGAGGACCTCGCCGGTGTCGCGGCTGATGACGACGACGGCCGAGACGCTGCGCAGGCTGACGAGGATGTTGCCGTCCCGCAGTGGGGTGACGCTGTTGATCAGGGGCCAGTGTTCGCGGGCGTAGGCCTCGTGCAGCGGGAACTCCTCGCGGTCCAGGTGCTCGGCCGCCCGCCAGGACCACCGGAGTTCACCGTCCGGACCGGTCTCCTTGATGGTGTCGGCCCAGACGATGCCGCCCGTGGCCTCGGAGCCCGGCACTCCCCCTCGCACCGCTCCCGCCTCGGCTCCGGTCAGGGGTTCCAGGGCGGTGTACAGGATGCCGCCGTCGTCGAGGTGGTGGGCGTCGTGGTGCTGGAGGGGGTCGCGGTGTTCCCGGAGCACGGTCCCGTCGGGGGCGGCGTGGACCATGACGCCTCCCCGGTACTTGTGCCACATCGGGAAGAGCGCCTTCTCGCCCGGCAGCACGCCGTTGTAGGCCAGTGTTCCGTCGGTGAGGAGCCGGGCGTGGCGACCCGGGCGCCAGGGGAGGTGCCACTGGTGGGCGGTCCGTCCGTGGAGGTCGATGAGGTAGACCTCTCCGGTGCCGGTGAGCGGCGCGTAGAGGGTGTATCCGTCGTACGCGGCTCTCTCGTCGAGGGCGATGAGGCCGGTGGGGCGGCGGCGGCGTGAATTCTGGTCGACGGGCGGCACGTCCAACTCCTCGCGGTCAAAGTTTCTTTGATGAGAACAACTGACTTTGACGATAGAGACGGAGTGTGACGGGCATGTGTCGGCAGTGCGAAACCCCCTCCGGATGCCGGCCACGGGCCGCGTAAGGTGCGTGTACGCGTCGTCGACCAGGCAGAACGGCGCCGCGCGGGGAGGACGGGAGACCATGGAGGCCGCGAACACACCGCGGGTGGGTGCCGCCGTACGCCGTCGGCGGCGGGCACTCGACCTGACGCTCGCCGAGGTGGCGCGGCGCAGCGGGCTCTCCTCCCCGTTCCTCAGTCAGATCGAGAACGACCGGGCGCGGCCCAGCATGCGTTCCCTGCAACGGATCGCGGACGCGCTGGGCACCACGGCGGTGCAGCTGCTCGCGGCCTCCGACGAGACCCGCACGGTCGACGTCGTGCGGGCCGCCGAGGACAGCGGCCTCGACCGGGAGGCGCGGGTCCGCCCGGTGGTGCGCGGCCGCCATCAGCTGCACGCGCTGGAGTTCGTCGGCGAGCACGAGGCCGACCGGGAGTTCCGGCACCGCAACGACGAACTGATGTACGTGGCGGACGGCTCGGTGGAGGTGGAGGCCGACGGCCGGCTCCACCGGCTGGGGCGCGGGGACACGCTGCTGCTGTCCGGGGGCGTCCGGCACCGTTGGCGCTCCACCGGAGCGGACACCCGGGTCCTGGTGGTGGCGGTCGGCGACCACGTGGACGTACTGGAGCCCTGACGACGCGAGGCCGCGCGTCCGGCGCACCGGCGGACGCCGCGGAGTCCGGAGGGCGCCGGGTCGCCCGGATGCGCGGGGGTGGGGAAGGCACGATCATCGTGCCCAGGACAGGGTCGAGCCGGTCGGCCCGTTTTCACGTTTCTGCGAGGGCCGTCATGGCGACTCACCCCCACGCCGGCGCGGAGCGCCCCGACGGGTCCGACGCCGTCGTCACCGCGCGTCTGCTGCGCGAGGCGGCTCTTGAGGTGTCGCGGAGCGCCACGGACATCCGGGGCGCCGCCGCCGAGGCCTGCGCCGTGCTCGCCGATCCGGGGCTCACCCGGTCGAGCGCGCGGCGTCCGCGCAGTGGCCTCGCGGCGCAGGGTGCGCTCGTACGGGCACTGACCCGGCCCTCGGGCCTGGGGTTCGCGCTCGGGGCCGCGGGCGGGTGGCTGAAACGGATGGGCCAGGCCGGCGAGGTGTGCGGAGGGGAGAGCCTCGCGAACCGGGTCGCCGTGACGTCGCTGCGGCTGCGTGCCGCCGCGGTGCTGGAGGAGCATCCGGAGCTGGGGCGGGACCCGGGGATGCGGCGCCTGATGGACGCCGTCACGGGCGACCGGGACGTGGAGGCGCTGCGCGCCCTGCGGGCGCTGATGAAGGACAAGGGCGCCGAGCGGGCGATGTCGACGATCGCGCCTCTGTTCGCGGAGTTGTCGGCGATCCGGGCGCTGCTCGACGAGAACCCTCTCAACGACGAGGTCGGCTGGCAGATCGCGACCGGCGAGGCGCTGCACGCGGATCCGTGGTTCGGGATCTCCGCGCGCCATCTGGCGGCCTTCGACGCCGGTGAGGGCGCGGCGGTGCCGGTGGAGCTGGACGAGGAGGACCGCCGGTCGCTCGCCGAGGAGGGCTCCTTCATGGGGTTCCTCCGCAACATCGATCTGCTGCGCACCGATGGCCGGGTCCTGATCCAGGACGTCCGGGGCCCGGACGGTGTGGTGCGGCACGTGCTGCATGCCCCGGGCATGGCGCCGGGCAAGCCGCGCAACGACTCGCCTCAGGACTTCGTGGGCGCCTGGAGCAATCTCTTCGACCCCGAGTCGCCCTACACGCGCGGCATTTTGCTGGCCGTGGAGGAGTACGGGTTGCCCGCCGGCGCCGAGCTCGCCCTCATCGGCCACAGTGAGGGCGGCATCGCCCTGATGAACCTGGCGCAGAACAGCGGCTTCTGCCGGCGGTTCCGGGTGACGCACATGGTGGCGGTGGGCTCCCCCATCGACAACAAGAAGCCCGCGGACCCTCGTACGTGGGTGGCGAGCGTCACCAACCAGCACGACCTGGTGCCCACGCTCGACGGCCGGGGCGCGGGCTCCGGCGCGGTGTTCACCCCGCACCCGGACTGGTACGAGGTGGACTACGTCGACGCCAGCCATGAGTTCCCGCTGTGTCACTCGCTGGGCAGGTACATGGCCAACCTGGAGGAGGACCTGCCGGACGCCCGCCGGGACATCGACGAGGCGTTGTCGCCGTACCAGGGGCCGGTGGTGCGTTCGCAGGTCTTCCATCTCACGGACCGGGCCAACCCGCCGCAGGGCTACCCCCTGATGGCGGTGCCGGTGACCCGGACCGCCACCGCCGCGGGCCCGGTCGAGACCCCGGTGCTGTACTACGACTCGACGAGCGTGGTGGCCTTCTTCGCCGTGGAGCCCGACAGGGCGGCGCGGCTGCTGGCCGACACCTCCTGGATGAGCCCCAGCCGGGTCGGCCGGCGTGTTCTGGTGGCGCTCTCCGCGTACGAGCACCGCTGTGTGAGCCTCGGCGCGTACAACGAGCTGAGCCTGGCGGTACTGGTGAACGACCTGTGGCGGCCCCGGAGTCACGAGGTGCTGGCCGAGTTGCTGCGCCGGGCGGACACCCGGCGCACGGGACGGCAGGTGACGGCCCTGGCCGTCACCACCGAGGAGGCCGAGGCGGCGAGCCGGGAGCTGTGGGGCCAGCCGGTCACGCGCGCCCAGATCGATGTCCGGCTGACCGGCAACCGGCTGCACGTCACCCTGGATGAGACGGCGCGGCCCGGCGGGGCCACGGCGGAGCCACCGGTCCGGCTGACCGGCAGCCTCGGGCCGCACGTGCCGGCTCCGCACATGGACTCGGTGCTCTACGGGCGCACGGCGGAGGCGACCTTGCGGTCGCTGGTGCACTGCGTCGGACGCCAGCGCTTCCACGCGGCCCCCCGGGTGCGGCTGCGCTGCGCACCGGACGGGGGCGGTCAGCAGGAGCCGCTGGTGCGCCAGTTGCGGTCCCTGGGGCTGGACGGGGCCCGCCCGCTGTGCGTACTGAGCACGCCGCAGTACCAGGCGCGGCGCGGTTCCGGAGCGGCTCTGCCGCGCTGAGGCCGAGGGATGGGGCGGGGACGGAGAGGGACGAGGAGAGCGAGGGAGCCCATGGCCGTGCACGCCGTACGCCACGAGGAGCAACCCACCCCGTACGAGGCCCGGTTGCGGGCCGAGGCCGAGAGGCTGGCCGGCGCCGGGGCGCGTCTGCTGGAGCAGGCGGCTCTGCTGGAGGGGCGCCCCGGTGTGCCCGACTGGTGCGTGCCCACCCTGCACCGGCAGGCGGCGTGCTGCCGGCAGGCCGCCGACGACCTGGCGGCGGCCGCGGTGCTGGTGGGCAGGCACACCGCCCGGTCCGCGGGCGCCCGGGCCGGTGCCGGACCCAGGGCCCGCCTTCGCCCGAGGTGACGGGCGCCGCTGCGCCTGTTCGCCCACCGGGTCACGGCCGGTCCCCTCCGGGTGCCCGGCTCAGGGCGCGCGCAGCACGAGCGCGGTGTTCTGGCCGCCGAAGCCGAACGACGTGCTCACCGCCGTGCGCATGCGTGCCGGCCGGGGCACGCCCGAGACGACGTCCAGCTCGGCCGCCGCGTCCTGGCGGCGCAGGTTGGCCGTCGGCGGGACGAGACCGTGCTGGAGGGTCAGTACGGTCACCGCCGCCTCGATGGCGCCCGCGGCGCCGAGGGCATGACCGATGACGCTCTTGTTCGCCGTCACCGGCGGGTCGTGCCGGAAGAGCCGCCGCAGCATGCGTGCCTCGGTGAGGTCGTTGAGCGGCGTGGAGGTGGCGTGCGCGTTGACGTGGTCGATGTCGCCGGGCGCGCAGTCCGCGTCCCGCAACGCCGCGTGCACCGCCTCTTCGGCGCCCCTGGCCTCGGGGTGCGGCGCGGCCGGGTGGTGGGCGTCGGCGGTGGCCCCGTAGCCCGCGAGGTAGCCGCGTACACGGGCGCCCCGCCGGTGGGCGTCCTCGGGGCGTTCGAGGATCAGCACGGCGGCCCCTTCCCCGGGCACGAAGCCGTCGCGTTCGACGTCGAAGGGGCGGGAGGCGGTGCCGGGATCGGACCGGCGGGACGACATGGCCCGCATCTGGCCGAAGCACGTGGTCGTCATCCGGCTGCGGGCGGACTCGCTGCCGCCGGCCAGCACGATGTCGCAGCGCCCCGCCCGCAGCAGGTCCAGCGCCGTGCCCAGGGCCGTCGCCCCGGACGCGCAGGCGCTGCTGGTGGTGAAGTTCACGCCGTGCGCCCCGAGGTCCAGGGCGACCTCGGCCGCCGCCATGCTGGGCACGCTGCGGGTGACCTGGTACGGGGAGACGCGGTCGGCACGGTCCTCGTGGAGCAGCCGGAAGGGCTTCTCGTACGAGTGCAGGCTGTTGCTGCCCACGCCGAGGACGACGGCGACGCGGTCGCGGTGCCACTCCTGGGGATCCAGGCCGGCGTCGCCCACCGCCTGGCGTGCGGCGACCACCGCCATCTGGGCGTACGGGTCCAGGCGCCGGGCCGTGGCGTGGCCGAGTCGTGCGCGGGCCCCGAAGTCGGGGACGGCGCAGGAGAAGTCGGTCCGCAGCCCGGCGAGGACGGGGTCGGTACGGGCCACCGACACACCGCGCACCAGGGTGGCCCAAGAGCTCTCGGCGCACGTTCCGGCGGGTGACAGCAGGCCGATGCCGGTGACGGCGACGTCACGCGTGCGCGCGTACGCGTGCAACGGAACCTCCGGGGCGTGAGGGGGCACGGCCCCACGCGGTGCGAGCGCGCGTCCACCGGCCCCCGGGGCGGGGGCCGGTGGACGGCGCGGGTGCGCGGCGTGTGGCGGTGCGGGACGGGTCCTTGCCTACCACCCCACCGCTGCGCCGGAGTCGCCCCGTGATCACGACACGCGCGTGGGGCCCGCCGTTCACTCCATCGTGGGTCACAGCCGGCGTGCGGCGAGCCGTTCCTTGTCGGGCCACCGCACGTCGTGGGCCCATCCGTTGCGCTCGAAGAGCCGGATGAGGGCGGCCGTCGCGTCGAACTGTCCGCGCAGCGCGCCGTGGCGGGCGCTGGTCGGGTCGGCGTGGTGGAGGTTGTGCCAGCCCTCACCGAAGGTCAGCAGCGCCACCCAGCGGACGTCGCGCGACTGGTCCCTGCTGCGGTAGTGCTGTCGTCCGAAGGCGTGGGCGACGGAGTTGACCGACCAGGTGACGTGGTGGACGACCGCGTAGCGCACCAGGCTGCCCCAGAAGAAGGCGGTGGCGGCGCCGGACCAGGACATGGTCCACAGGCCGCCGATCAGCGGTGGGAGCGCGAACGAGACGGTGACGGTGACCCAGTACCAGCGGTCCAGCCGGCTGATGTCGGGGTCGTTCAGGATGTCCGGCGCGTAGTGGGCGAGGTCGGCGCGCCTGCGCCGGGCGAACCAGCCGATCTGCGCGTGCCACAGGCCCTTCAGCAGGGCACGGCGTCCGGTGCCGAACGCCCACGGCGAGTGCGGGTCGCCCGGCCGGTCGGAGAACTGGTGGTGGCGGCGGTGCTCGGCCACCCACAGGGCGACCGGTCCCTGCATCGCCATGCCGCCGGCCAGCGCGAGGGCGATGCGCAGCGGGCGTGCGGCCTTGAAGGACTGGTGGGTGAAGTGCCGGTGGTAGCCGGTCGAGATGCCCGCGATCGAGATGACGTACATGACGGCCGCGAGCGTCAGGTCGAGGGCGCCCGCCCCGCGTCCCCAGGCGACGGGGAGGGCCGCGGCGAGCACCACGAAGGGCAGCACGATGATGCCCAGCAGATATCCGGTGTACTCCGCCCCGGTGACCGCGACGGTGCCGGCCGTGGGCCCCGAGTGCGCCGGCCCGTCCGCCTCGGCGGCGTGGGAGGCCGTCACCGCGGTGCTCCGGCGCTCCGGCGGGCGCGGGCGACAGGCGCCGCCGGCAGGGGGCACGTCCCCGGTGGTTGCCCTGGTCCCAGCATGCGTGCGGCCTCCTGCCGTCGCGGGTTCGGTCCTGGTCCATGCTGGGGCGCGGCCGGGGATGGAGGGCGGCGGCACGCGGCGGCGCCCGGCAGGCACCGGGCATATTCACACCGGTGACCCGGTCGTGGTGCGGGCTCGGGGACTCCGTGCCGTAATTGAGAGCGAATCCGCCGGCGACCGCGGTCCGCGGCGCCCCGCCACGTCTGGGTGCACCCATGGAGTTTCTAGCGGCGTACGACACCATCCCGCAGAGCGACGCCGCGCGGCGCGTGGCCCTCCTGCGGGAGCGCATGAAGGCGGACGGTCCGGCCGTGCTGCGCGAGCTGCGCGCGGCGCGCCCGGTGTTCGCCACGCCCGCGGGCGTCTTCGTCACCCGGATGACCGATGTGGTGGAGGTCTTGTCGACGCCCGACGTCTTCACCGTGGGCGTGTACGGCCCGCTCCTGGAGGAGGCGCTGCACGGGCCGTTCATGCTGGCCCGGGACGGCGCCGACCTCCACTGGCACGACCGCGCGCACGCCCAGCTCATGCTGCCCGCGCGGGACTTCCTGCCGGTGCGCCGGATCACGGCGCGCCTCGCCGACGACGCCCTGGACCGGGCGATCGCGTCGGCCCGTGCCACGGGGCGGGAGACGTTCGACTACATCCAGGAGTTCTCCGCCCCGGTCGCGGCCCGGGTGGCCCAGGAGTACCTGGGCTTCACCGGCGTGGCCGAGGAGGACCTGCACCTGCTGTCGCAGCGCGTGCAGCGCGCGGTGTTCGTCAACCCCGACCGGGACCCCGAGGTGCACGCCGCCGGCGTGGCGGCCGGCAAGGAACTGCACGAGCTGATGGCCGAGGTGATCCGCCGCCGGGTCGCCGCGCTGTCGGCGGACCCCGGCCACGACGTGCCGGACGACGTCCTCACCCGGATGCTGCGCACGGTTCTGCCGCCGGGAGCGGACCGGCCGATGGACGAGGAACGGATCAACCACCAGCTCGTCGGCTACCTGATCGGCTACCAGCAGAACGCCACCCAGTGCGCGGCGACCGCGCTCAAGGAACTGGCGATCCGTCCGGAGGAGCTGGCCCGCGCCGAGCGGTCGGCCGCCGCGGACGACACCACCGCCTTCGACGGCTACGTCTGGGAGGCTCTGCGCTTCCACCCCTTCGTCCCGTCAACGCCACGGCTCTGCGTGCGCGAGCACGTGCTGGCCGCCGGCACCCCGCGCGAGACCCGCCTCGCACCCGGCACCGTGGTGCACGCGCACCTGGCGTCGGCGATGTTCGACGAGACGGTCGTCGAGGATCCGTACGCCTTCCGGCCCGACCGGACGCCCGTGCACAACCTGGTGCTCGGCCACGGGGCGCACGCCTGCGTGGGTCGGTATCCGGCCCGGGCGATCCTCCCCGAGATGGTGCGGCGGGTGCTCCTGCGCCCCGGTGTCCGGCCGCTGCCAGGCGCCGAACGCGCCCTGGACTACGGGGACACGCCCTATCCGCAGCACTACACCGTGACGGCGGACACGGGGGCCCCGTCCTGACCGTACGGGCGTCCCCCAGCCGCCGACCGGAGAGCAGGCACCAGATGACCACCATCCCGCGCCGGAGCCGAACGCCGGGCGAAGACGACCGTGATCCCTCCCGCGACGGCCTGCGCAACCGCGTCGAGGCCCACGTCCTCACCCATTACGCGCCGCTGTGGCGGGCGGTGCAGGGCAACCGGTGGCTGCACCTCAAGACCAACGCCCTGCTCACCGACGTCGCCGTCCTCAAGGCCCCGCCCCGGCCCAACCCGCTCAGCACCATGGCGCCGTACACGTCATGGCCCTCGCTGACGGACCGCTCGTACGTCGGCCGGCACCTGCCCCCGGACACCTCCCCGCACCCGGGGCGACCGGCACCGCAGCGGGCGGCCGAACTCTTCCGCAGGGCGGGGCCGGGGCAGATGTGCCCCCGGTCGACCGCCCTGCTGCCCGCCTTCGCCCAGTGGTTCACGGACGGCTTCCTGCGGGGGCACGGTCTGGGCGGTGATCCTCGGCGCACCGACTCGCCGCACACCATCGACCTGGTGCAGCTGTACGGCGCGTCCGAGGAGGTGACGGCGTGCCTGCGGGAGTTCGAGGGCGGCCGGCTGAAGAGCCGCACGGTCGGCGGCGGCGAGTTCCCGCCGCTGCTGTGCGACCAGGGACGCATCAAGAAGGAGTTCGAACTCCTCAAGCCGGTGCGTTGGGAGGACGTGCCGGAGCCGTTGCGCGACACCGTCTTCGCGACCGGTGGGGACCGGGCGCACGCCCACATCGGCCCGATGCTCGTCAACGTGCTGTTCCTGCGCGAGCACAACAGGATCGCGGGGCTGCTGTCGCGCGCGTACCCCGCCTGGGACGACGAGCGGGTCTTCCAGACCACCCGCAACATCCTGGTGGTGATGACGATCCGGCTGGTCCTGGAGGAGTACATCAACCACCTGACCCCGTTCCACTTCCGCTTCGTCCTGGACCCGACACGGACGGTCCGCTCGAGCTGGCACCGGGAGAACTGGTCGACCATCGAGTTCAGCCTGGTGTACCGCTGGCACAGCCTGATCCCGTCGACGTACCGCATCGCCGGCCGGGACGTTCCCCTGCTCCATACGCTCGCCAACGGCCGGATCGTCGAGGAGCGGGGCATGGGCCCCCTGTTCGACGACCTCTCCCGGCAGCCGGCCGGGCGCATGAGCCTGTTCAACACCGATCCGCTGCTGCTGCCCATCGAGGCCCGCAGCGTCGAGGTCGGCCGCGAGCTGGACGTGGCCTCGTACAACGACTACCGCGAGCACTTCGGCTTTCCCCGCGTGAGCGACCTGCGGCAGGTGTCGGGCGACCCGGTGGTGCGCGAGGCGCTGCACGAGATGTACGGCGGTGTCGACGACCTGGACCTGTACGTCGGCCTCTTCGCCGAGGACGCCCGGCACGGCAGCCTCTTCGGCAATCTGCTCGGGCGGATCATCGGCATCGACTCGTTCTCCGAGGCCCTGACGAACCCGCTGCTGTCACCGCGGCTCTTCACCGCGCAGACCTTCTCCGCGGAGGGCCTTGCGATCCTGCGCGCCACCCGCTCGCTCTCCGACGTCGTCCACCGCAACCTGCCGGAGGACGACGGGCGGTACCTGGTGTCCCTCGGCACGAAGCGGGCGCCGGGCGTCAGGGGGTAGGCGCGGTCAGGGGGAGGACCGGCCCGGTGGGGGGGCAGGCCGGCCGCTGATACGCCGGTTCATCCGAGGTGCACGGGCCCGGGTGTGGCCGGGGTCAGTGGTTCCGCAGCGCCTCGGAGAGGGTGACGGCGGCCGGGTCGAGGGCGGTGCGGCCGTCCTCGATGTCCCACAGGGCGTTCTGCAGCAGCCTGCCGTACGTCCAGCCGGCCGCGCGCGCCCGGTCCAGACCGAGGGCTTCGGTCAGCAGGTCGAAGCGGCGGCGCACGACGCGCGCCATGTCCCCTTGTGGCGCGATGTCGTCCCACCGGCTGTCCAGGGCGGGCCACAGGTCGAAGCCGGGGTCGCCGGCGAGCGGTTCCGGGTCGATGGCGAGCCAGGGCTCACGCTCAGCGGCGAGGACGTTGCCGTAGTGCAGGTCCCAGTGCAGCATCCGGTCACCGGGGTCGCCGGCCAGTTCGGCCACCGCCGACGCCCAGTGGTTCAGGAGCCGCCGGTCGGTCGGGTCGGCCAGCGCCGCCGCCGCGCGCGGTGCCTCTTCCAGCATGGCCTCGGCGATGTCACCGAGGCAGCGCAGCCCCTGCGGCGCGGGGACGGACACCAACCGGGCCAGCAGCCCGGCGAGTACGCCCATGGCGGCGTCGTCGTCCTCGACCGAGGCCAGCGAACGGGACGCGTCCAGGCGCTCCAGGAGCATGGTGCTGCTCTGCGGGTCGTGGTCGAGCAGCCGCACGATTCCGCGGCCGTTCCAGATGTGCAGCCCGGTGATGGCGGCGGAGGTCTCCTCGCGGGGTGTCTGCAACTTGAGGACGGCACGGGTGCCGTCGGCGCGCAGCACCGGCAGCACCAGCGAGGCCTCCCCCGACGCGGGTACGCCGTCCGTCGTCAGCGCCCAGCGGTCCAGTAAGTCCGCCACCAACGCGGGCAGGGCGGCGATCCAGCCCTGCCCCTCCTCACCGAGAGCGTGGGCGTACGACGACGCCAGGGCTTCCGGGATCTCGACCAGTCTTGCCCTGCTCATCTCGACGTCCTCGGGAGGGTGCGGGTGCTTTCCGCGTAACCTATCGAATCTCGGTGCCGAAGCCGGGTGGGTGACTGTCGGCGGTCGGCGGCCTGGGCTTCGGCCTCGGCGTCGGGCGTGGCCGGCGAGATGTGCTGCGCGGCTACCGGGCGGGGGCGCGTACGGCCTCCTCCAGCGCCAGTCTGCGGACCGAGGCTTGGAGGGCCTCGCCGAGCAGCGCGGCCATCACCGCCCGTTCCGCCCGTTGCCGCGGGTCGCGGCCCTCGGCTATGTACCGGGCCTCCACGCGGGCGGTCCGCTCACCGGCGTCCGCGTACGCGTCCAGGGCCGCCGTCGCCAGGTCCGCGTGCCCCAGACGCCGGACGGCAAGGACGGCGGTGGTCAGCTTCCGTACGTCGGAGGCGTCCGGGGAGATCCGCCATCCACGGCGGGTGAAGGTCTCCAGGACCACCGCCCGGGCCCGGTCGTGCTCGGGACCGGCGTCGGGGTGGGGGTCGGGCTCGGGCTCGGGCTCGGGCTCGGGCTCCGAGTGAAGCTCCGGAACCGGCTTCCGCTCGCGGTCCGGCCCGCCGTCCTGCTCCCGTAGCGCGCGGAGCACCCCGAGCGGCGTCGGGTCCGGCTCCGTCATCGCTTTCAGGACCGCCCGCACCCGGGCCAGCGGGACACCGCCCAGCTCGCTCAGCGCGCGTACGAGCCGGAGCCGGTGCTCGTGACGGGGGCCGTACAAGGCCTGGTTGGGGCTGGTCAGGATGCCCGGGGGAAGCAGGCCCTGCCGGAGGTAGTACTTGATCGTCGGAATCGGCACGCCGACCCGTCTGCTGAATTCGCCGATGCGCATCGACCCCACCCCTGCCCGTCCGCGACTTCGCTCCCCCACCACACATCACGCACCACAGATCGCCCACCACGTGCCCTGGATACACCCGTACACCGATGTATCCGCGGCGTCCCGGTCCGGATCTCTCAGGGGCAGTGCCGGAACGGAACAGCTGACGGGGGATGGGTGGCGTGGCGACACGGATCGCGGTCGGGGTGGATCTGGTCGAAGTGGACCGGATCCGCAGGCTGCTGGCGGACAATCCCGCCGCGGAAGAGGACATCTTCACCGGGCGTGAGCGCGCCTACTGCGCCGGCAAACGCAACCGCCTCGCTTCTCTGGCGGCACGCTTCGCCGCCAAGGAAGCCGTCCTGAAGGCGCTCGGCACCGGGCTCGGTCCCGGCACCCGCTGGACCGACGTGGAGGTGGTCAACACCCCGCTCGGGCGCCCCCGCGTGCGGCTGTCCGGCGGCGCCGGGGACCGGGCGGCGAAGGCCGGGGCCGCCTCGGTCGAGGTCTCGCTCTCGCACAGCGGGGCGTACGCCATCGCCCACGCCGTGATGTTCCTAGACGAAGGATGACGATGCGTTTCCATCTGATCGACCGAATCGACACCTGGGATGCGGGGCGCGCCATCCGGGCCCGCAAAGTGACCTCGTGGCTGGAGGACTTCTGGCGGGACGAGGGCGGGGGTCCCCAGATGCCCGAGCCGCTGATCCTGGAAGCCCTCTGCCAGGCCGGGACCTGGCTGATCATCGCCACCACCGGGGTGCGGCGGCGCGCCGCGCTCCTCTCGGTGGACGAGGTCTCCTTCCACGAGCCGGTACGCCCCGGGGACACCCTGATCCTGGAGGGGACGGTCGAGTCCATGGGCGACGAGACGGCGGTCCTCGCCGGCACCGCGTCGGTGGGCGGCAGGACGGTGATGAAGGCCGAGGCCGTGATGTGCGCCCTGCTGCCCGCGGAGGACCTGGAGGACCCCGAGGACACACGGCGGACGATGGAGCGGCTCACCCGGGTGCCGGCCGGCGGTGAGCGCCGATGAACCGGACACGGCCGGCCCGGCGGCAACGACGAATCGGGCGGAGCCGGTGCGGCGGGTGGCCATCACCGGCGTCGGCGCCGTCACCCCGCTCGGCAACACCGCCGCGGGGACCTGGCAGGGGCTCGCCGAGGGCCGCAGCGGCGTGAGTGCTCTGGAGACCTTCGACGCCTCGACCTTCCCGGTGCGGATCGCCGGACAGGTCAAGGACTTCGACCCGGGGAGGGTGGCACCCGCCAGGCAGCGGCGCCATCTCTCGCGCGCCGCGCTGTTCGCACTCGCCGCGGCCCAGGAAGCGGTGGCCGACGCGGGCGAGGGCTGGGACGCCACCGATCCCCACGACCGGGGGGTGGTCGTGGCCGGCACGGTCGGCAGGCCCGCGCTCCAGGAACTGGTCGACATGTCGCACCAGTTGAGCACGAGCGACTTCCACGACCTGTACCGGCAGGCCCCCGGCGACGTGCTGCTGCGCAATCAAAACGTGGGAGTCGCCGCGGTCGCCGGGGCCGGGAACTGCCGCGGCCCGATGGTGAGCGTCTCCACCGCCTGCGCGGGCGCCGCGCACGCGATCGGCGAGGCGTACCGCCGCATCCAGGAGGGCGAGTGCGCGCAGATGCTCACCGGCGGCTTCGACGCGCTGACGACCTGGATGGACGTCCTCGGCTTCTCGCTGCTCGGCGCGATCACCGACCGCTGGAACGACCGGCCCGAGCGGGCCTCGCGCCCCTTCGACTCCGACCGTTCGGGCTTCGTCCTCGGTGAGGGCGCGGTCATCGCGGCCCTGGAGGACTGGGACAGCGCGGTGGCGCGCGGTGCCCGCATCCACGGTGAAATCGTCGGCTACGGGACGTCGTTGAACGCGTACAGGATCACCGACTCACCACCGGACGGCGGCGGCGCGATCTCCGCGATGCGTGACGCGGTGGCGCAGTCGGGCCTCGGCACGGAAGGCATCGACTACATCGCGGCGCACGGAACCTCCACGCCCGGCAATGACGCCAGCGAGACCCTCGCCATCGAGAAGCTCTTCGGGGAACACACGCGCGAGCTGTGCGTGAGTTCCCCCAAGTCCATGACGGGGCACCTCACTTCGGCGGCGGCCGGGGTCAATCTGATCGCCGCGCTCGGCGCCCTGCGCGAGGGCCTGGTGCCGCCGACCATCAACCTCGACCGCCCCGACCCCCGGCTCCGTCTCGACTACGTACCGAACCGGGCCGTGCGCCGCCCGGTGCGCGCCGCCCTGGTCAACGCCTTCGCGTTCGGCGGCACCAACGCCTGCTTCGTGGTCAGGGCCGCGGCCGCGTCCGGAGTGGGCCGAGGAGCGGACGACGGACGAAGCGGCCGGCCGGTGGACGGGCCGAGTGCGGCTCCGAGCGAAAGAAGGGCAGCATGACAGCGTTCGACGAGATCCTCGATGTGGTGAAGGGCGAACGCGCCGTCGCCGCCCGGAACGTCCCGGGCACCCTGCAGGTGTTCGCCACGCACTTCCCCCGGTTCCCGGTCCTGCCCGGTGTGCTGATCCTGGACGACATCGTCCGGGCCGCCAGGCTCGCCGCTCCCGAGCTGCCCGAGGGCTTCCGCTGGGCGCTCGGCGCGGCGCGGCGGGTGCGCTACCGCCATTTCGCCGAGCCCGGAGACCGGCTGGAGATCAGCGTCGAGGTGATCGAGGCGACCGCGTCGTCCGTCACCGTCAAGGCGCGGGTCAGCGTGGCCGGCCGGGACATCACCACCGTACGCGGGCTCCGCCTGGACAAGCTGGCCGAGCCGGACACGAGCGAGGTGGCGGCATGAGGCGGGTCGCCGTCACCGGCATCGGAGTGCTCACCGCCCTCGGCGAGGGCCGGGGCGAGACGTGGAAGGCGCTGCTCGACGGACGCAGCGGCATCGGACCGATCCAGGGGTACGACCCCTCTTCGCTGACCACCCGGGTCGCCGCCGAACTGGCGGACTTCGAGCCCACGCGGTACGCCCCCCGCAAGTCCCTGCGGATGACCACGCGCAACGACCAGCTCGCCATCGCGGGCGCGGCGCTCGCGGTCGAGGACGCCGGGCTGGATGTCGCGGAGGCGGGGTACGACCCGGAGCGGGCCGGGGTGTTCGTCGGCGGCAACAAGGAGATCTCCAACCCGGAGCATCTGCTGAACGGCAGCCTGGCGGGCCGCCGCGAGGACGGCCGGGCGGATCTGCGGCAGCTCGGCGAGCGCGCCTCGTCCGCCTTCTACCCGCTGTACTTCGTGGAGGGCCTGCAGTCCGCCTCGCTCTTCCACCTCTCCCATGCCCACGGCTTCAAGGGCGCCAACTCCTACTACCACGGCACCGCCGACGCCGGAGTGACGGCGCTCGCCCGCGGCTTCCGCTCGATCCGCCGCGGGGAGTCCGATGTGGTGATCGCCGGCGGCTTCGACGACGCCGCGTCCTGGTGGGTGATGTCCAAGATGGACGGCCTCGGGGTGCTCACCCCCCGCAATGAGGCGGGCGCCTTCCGTCCGTACGACGTGGAGCGCAGTGGCTCGGTGCTGGGTGAGGGCTCGGCCTTCCTGGTCCTCGAGGAGCGGGAGTCCGCGCTACGCCGCGGCGCCCATGTGTACGCGGAGATCGGCGGCTTCGGCGCGACCCAGGACCCCGACCTGGTCACCCCGCACCCGGACGGCGAGCCACTGGCCGCCGCGGTGGGGCGGGCACTGCGTGAGGCCGGGGTCGACGCCGGCGACGTCGACTACGTGGCCACCCACGGGTGCGCGACGCAGCTCGGCGACCGCACCGAGGCCCGGGCGCTGACCCGGGTCTTCGGCCACGGCTCCGCCACGGCGGCGGGCAGCGTCAAACCGGCGACCGGGCACCTCGTCGCGGGCGCGGGGGCGCTCAACGCGGCGGTCTGCGCGATGGCCGTCGACGGCTCGGCCCTGCCGCCGACGCTCGGCCTCGACCGGCTCGACCCGCAGTGCGCGGGGATGGACTGGGTGAGCGGGCAGGCCCGCGAGGCGCGGGTGCGGCACACCGTGGCGATCGGCCGCGGGCTCGAAGGGCAGCAGACGGCGCTCGTACTGAGCGCCCCCACCGAGCAGGCTCAGAGGGGGAACTGACGATGGAACCACAGCACGACAGCACACCACAGCACGGCAGCAGCGGTGTGACCGTGGTGGGCATGGGCGCGATCTCGGCGCTGGGCCCCACCGCCCGGCACCTGTGGGACGGTGCGCGCCAGGGGCAGGTCGGCATCCGCCCCGTACAGGCCATGGAGATGAACGGGCTCGACACCAAGCTCGGCGGCGAGGTGACCGATCCGGTGGAGCCCTCGCGCGGCTACCGGCATCCTGCGGGCTTCCGCGAGCGCCCGATCGAGCTCGCCCTGGTGGCCGCAGAGGAGGCCATGGCGGCGCTGCCCACGGGGCTGGTGGCCCCCGAGCGGTTCGGTGTGGTGCTCGGCACCTGCAATGCCGGGCTGCTCGCGGGACGGGAGTGGCTGAGAGCCGTACGGGACGGTGAAGTCCCCGACCCGGAGCTGGCGTTGCTGGTGACGCCGCAGGCGCTGGCCGAGTCGGTGGGCGCGGCGTTCCGGCTGCGGGGCCCGGTGCTCGCCGTGAACACCGCGTGCGCTTCGGGTGCCAATGCGATCGGGCTGGCCGCCGATCTGCTGCGCGCGGGCCGGGCCGACGCCGTGCTCGCCGGCGGCAGTGACGCCTTCTCGGACGTCTGCTTCGCCGGGTTCAACGCGCTCCAGTCGCTGTCGCCCGAGCCCGCCACGCCCTACGACGCGGGCCGGCAGGGACTCTCGCTCGGCGAGGGCAGCGGCATGGTCGTCCTGGTGCGCGCCGGCTTCGCCCGTGAGCACGGGCTGACCGCCGTCGCCGACATCGCCGGCTACGGCCTGTCCGCCGACGGCTTCCACTCCACCGCCCCGCACCCCGAGGGCCGGGGCGCGGCCAGGGCCATCGAGTCGGCGCTGCGGCTCTCCGGCATCGGCCCGGAGCAGATCGGCTACGTCAACGGACACGGCACCGGCACCCCCAAGAACGACCCGGCCGAGACCAACGCCATCCGGCGCGCGCTCGGCGAGGAGCAGGCGGCCCGTACCCCGGTCTCCAGCACCAAGTCCATGATCGGCCACATGCTCGGCGCCGCCGGGGCGGCCGAAGCCATCGTGACGGCGCGGGCGCTGGCCGACCAGGTGGCGCCGCCCACCGCCGGCTACCGCACGCCGGATCCCCAGTGCCCGCTCGACTACGTCCCGGGCCGCGCCAGGCCTTTGGACACCGGTGCCGCGCTCTCCAACAACTTCGCCTTCGGCGGTGCCAACGCCTCCCTGGTGCTGACCAGGACGGCGGACGGCCACCGCCCGCCGCGGCCGCACACCGACCGCGTGGTCATCACCGGTGTCGGACTGCTCAACCCGGCCGGCTCCACGGCGGCCGAGGTCTGGTCGGCGTACACCCGCGGCCAGTGCCCGGTCGAGTGGGAGGACGGACTGCGCCGCAGCCGGGTCGACTTCGACCCCGGCCCCTATCTGACCAAGCGAGAGCGGCGCCGGATGGACCGGCTCGCCCAGTTCTCCGTCGCCGCCACCGCCAGAGCCCTCGCGGACGCGGGCTTCGAGCCCGGCAGCGCGGCGGCCGAGGCGCTCGGCGTCATCTTCGGCACCGGTACGGGACCGATGGAGGCGATGGAGAAGTTCACCGCCCCGCTGCTCGCCGAGGGGCCCGCGGCCGCCGACCCGTCCGTCTTTCCGAACACCGTCTACAACCAGGCGGCCGGGCAGGTCGCGCTCCATCTCGGGCTGCGCGGCCCGACGTCGACGCTCTCGGTCGGCCACGCCACCGGCGCCGCCGCGCTCGCCTACGGCGTCGATCTGCTGGCGGCCGGGCACGCCGACGCCCTGGTGTGCACGGTCACCGACACACTGACCGACCAGGTGGGGCGGGCCTACGCGGCCCTCGGCGCGGCCTCCGGGCGCAGGCCGGGCGAGGCGGCCGACGGGCGGTTCACGCTCGCCGAGGGCAGTGTCGCCTTCGTGTTGGAGCGGCGCTCGGCGGCCATCGCGCGCGGCGCCACCCTTCTCGGCGAGCTGCTGGGTCACGGCATGGCGTCCGACGCCAGCCGGGCACGGCTCTGGGACGCGCGTGGCCGGGGCCTGGAGCGTGCCATGCGCGCGGCCCTGGAGGACGCCGGTCTGGCGCCGACCGGGGTGGACGCCGTCTGGCTCGCCTCGGCGGGGCTGAGCGCCGCCGACACCGCCGAGAGCCGGGCCGTGCGGCGGCTGTTCCACCCCTACAAGGTCCCGCGTCTGCACGCGCCGAAGACCGTCCTCGGCGAGCCGATGGGCGTCGGCGGGGCGCTGACGCTGGCGCTCGCCCTGCACCAGGGCCGCTTCGACCGCCGCCCGGTGCTGCTGAACAGTTCCTCGCTCGGCGGCTCCCATGTGTCGCTGGCCGCGCGCTGCGGCGCGGAGGAATGCCGTACCACTACGACATCTGGAGAAGCCCGATGAAGCTCCAAGGAAAGGTCGCCCTGGTCACCGGCGGTGCACGGGGCATCGGTGCCGCCGTCTGCCGCCGGCTGGCCGCCGACGGCGCCGCTGTCGCCATCAACTACCGCAGCTCCGAGGGCCCGGCCAAGGAGCTGGCCCGCGAGATCGAGGCGGAAGGTGGGCGCGCGATCCCCGTGCACGGCGACGTGGCGGTCCCCACCGCCGCCGAGGAGATGGTCCGGCAGAGCATCGACGACCTCGGCGGACTCGACATCCTCGTCAACAACGCCGGGGTGGCCCAGGACGCGCTCGTCTTCAGCATGGGGATGGACGACTGGCTGGACGTCATGAAGGTCAACTTCGGTGGCGTCTTCCACTGCACGAAGGCCGTGCTGCCGCACTTCATGAGCAAGGGCACCGGCGTCATCGTCAATGTCTCCTCCGTCATGGGCGAGCGCGGCTGGGTCGGCGAGTCGAACTACGCCGCGTCCAAGGGCGCGGTGAACGCCTTCACCCGCTGCTGCGCCATGGAGTCGGCGCGCTTCGGCATCCGTGTCAACGCGGTGCTGCCCGGCTTCGCCCCCACCGATCTGGTCGCGGGTCTGACGGAGGGCGCCACCGGCCGCTCCATCAAGAAGCAGATCCCGATGCGCGACTTCGGCGCGGTCGAGCAGATAGCGGACGTGGTCCGGTTCCTGAGCGGTCCCGAGTCCTCGTACATGACCGGCTCGCTGGTCAATGTGGACGGCGGCGCGATGACCGCGCTGGGTCTGGGGCGGCCATGAGCAGCCCCGAAGAGACCGCGCTGCGCTCCGGTGACCCCGGCGAGCTGCCGCGCGAGACGATGGAGCAGCGGGCGGACGAACTGCGGATCATCAAGGAGGAGCTGTACGCGGGTGACGCGGCCGCCACCGAACGACAGCGCGCCAAGGGCAAGCTGACGGTCCGGGAGCGGATCGAACACCTGCTGGACAAGGGGTCGTTCACCGAGATCGAGCCGCTGCGCCGACACCGTGCCACCGACTTCGGCATGGACCGCAGGCGCCCGCACGGCGACGGCGTCGTCGCCGGGTGGGGCCGGGTGCACGGGCGGGAAGTCCTGGTGTACGCCCATGACTTCAGGGTGTTCGGCGGTGCGCTCGGTGAGGCACACGCCCAGAAGATCCACAAGGTGATGGACCTGGCCGAGGCCAGTGGCGTCCCGCTGATCTCGCTGTGCGACGGGGCCGGGGCCCGCATCCAGGAGGGGGTGACCGCGCTCGCGGGATACGGCGGGATCTTCAGCCGCAACGTCCGGGCCTCCGGACGCATCCCGCAGATCAGTGTGGTGCTCGGCCCCTGCGCGGGCGGTGCCGCCTACTCCCCCGCGCTGACCGACTTCGTCTTCATGGTGCGCGGCACCTCGCAGATGTTCCTGACCGGGCCCGACGTGGTCCAGGCCGTCACCGGCGAAAAGCTCACCCAGGACGAACTGGGCGGCGCGGACATGCACGCCCAGGTCTCCGGCCTGGCCGCGTTCGCCCACGACGACGAGGAGTCCTGCTTCGAGGACGTGCGCCATCTGCTGTCCCTGCTGCCCTCCAACAACCGGGAGATGCCGCCGGCGGAGGTGTCCGAGGATCCGGCGGACCGCCCGGGCGACGCGCTCTTCGACATCGTCCCGGTCGACCCGCAGGCCGCGTACGACATGCGCCGGGTGATCGAGGAGATCGTCGACGACGGCGACTTCTTCGAGGTGCACGAGGGCTGGGGCACCAGTCTGGTCTGCGCCCTGGCACGGCTGGACGGGCACACGGTGGGTGTCATCGCCAACCAGCCGATGCGGATGGCCGGCGTGCTGGACATCCACTCCTCGGAGAAGGGCGCCCGGTTCGTGCAGACCTGCGACGCCTTCAACATCCCGCTGGTCACGCTGGTGGATGTGCCGGGCTTTCTGCCGGGGGCCGATCAGGAACGCGGCGGGATCATCCGGCACGGCGCCAAACTGCTGTACGCGTACTGCAATGCCACCGTCCCCCGCATCCAGGTCATCGTGCGCAAGGCCTACGGGGGCGCGTACATCGTGATGGACTCCCGCTCCATCGGCACCGACCTGTCCTTCGCCTGGCCGACCAACGAGATCGCGGTGATGGGCGCGGAGGGCGCCGCCAATGTCGTCTTCCGCAAGCGGATCGCCGCGGCCGACGACCCGCGGGCGGAGCGTGCCGAGGTGATCGAGGACTACCGACGCACCCTGATGCATCCCTACTACGCGGCGGAGCGCGGCCTGGTCGACGACGTCATCGACCCGCGCGACACCCGGGCGGTGTTGATCCGCTCGCTGGCTCTGCTGCGTGCCAAGTACGTGCCGCTCGTGGAGCGCAAGCACGGGAACCAGCCGCAGTGAGCGGCCCCGTGGAGCTGATCGTGGTCAGCGGGCGCCCCACCCCCGAGGAACTGTGCGCGGTGCTGGTGGCGCTCCGGCTGGCGACGGCGCCGGCCGCGCCCCCCGCGCGCCCGAGGCCGGCGCGCCGCACGGATCCCTGGCCGGTGCCGCGCTCCGCACCGGCGGCGGCGCCCGTTTCCTGGGCCCGCTGATCACGGTGTATCCGCGGTCCCCGCCGGCGGATCTGACAGTACGAGAACACCAAGCCGCACCCGCATCTCTCAGTTCCGCAATCTCTGAGTCCCGGAGGACCATCCATGGACCGCAACACCATCGTCGAAGCCGTGACCGAAGCCGTGATCGACGCCCTGGGCGCCGAGACCGACGAGGTCGTGCCCGAGGCCACCCTGCTGGACGACCTGGGCGCGGAGTCGATCGATCTGCTCGACATCCTCTTCCGCCTGGAGCGCTCGCTCGGCATCAAGATCCAGGCGGCGGAGCTGGCCGCCTACGTCCAGGGCGGCATACCGGACGAGGAGTTCGGCGACGAGAACGAGATCGTCTCCGCCGTCGGCCTGGCCCAGCTGAAGAAGGTCATGCCCCAGATCGACACCGACGAACTCGCCGGCAAGCTCCAGGCCACCCAGGTCATGGGCCTGTTCACCGTCGAGAACCTGGTCGGGCTCGTCGAGCACCGCGCCGCGCTTGCCGCGGTCTGAGGGGGACACTCCAGATGACCGCAGCAGTCCACATCATCGGCACCGGCGGCTATCAGCCCGGTGACCCGATCTCCACCGACGAGATCGCACGCCTCGTCGGGCCGCTGCCGGACGAGGTGCGCGAGGGCCTCTCCATCGAGCGCCGCTTCTGGATGATCGACCCGGCCACCGGCGAACACCGCGAGAACAACTCGGACATGGCCCACAAGGCCGCCGTACGGGCCCTGGACTCGGCCGGTCTGGAGCCCGGCGACATCGATCTGATCATCCTGGCCACCGGCACTCCGGACTATCCGCTGCCGCCGCTGGTCAACATGGTCCAGGAGCGTCTGGGCCTGGTGCGCTGCGCCACCCTGGAGATCCGCTCGGGCGGCGCGGGGGTCGTCCAGGGCCTGGATGTCGCCCGGATGTACCTGGAGTCGGGCGTCTACAAGACCGCGCTGGTCATCGGGAGCGAGGCCATCTCTCCCGTACTGGCGCCGATCTTCCTCGGCAAGGACCCGTACAAGATCCGGATGCGGGACCGGATGCCGGTCTACATGTTCGGCGACGGCGCCGGGGCGATCGTGCTGCGCGCCGAGGGGACCGCCGGGTCCGGTGGTCTGCTCGGCGCGGCGATGGAGGCCATCGGCGGCGACCGCAAGGCCGGCATCCATTCGGTGGGCGGCGGCACCCACGCTCCGATCCACGAGCAGCTCAAGGCCAAGCGGCTCGTCGACCTGAAGGTCGACGTGGTCGGTGCCGGGGACTTCACACCCGTGATGGTCACCGACGCGATCAGCGCCACCCTGCGGCGCAGCAAGGTGGACGTCGAGTCCATCGACCTGTGCCTGATCCCCGAGGGCAATGTCGGCTGGATGCTGGACGCCCTCCAGGAGCTGGGGTTGGACACCGCCGAGTGGAAGGCGCTCGACGGGAAGGTCTTCGACAGCCTCTCCACCATGGGGGCCGTGGGCTGTGCCGCGGTGCCGCTCTTCCTCGACGACGCCTGGCGCACCGGCCGCGTCAAGCCGGGCGACCGGCTGATGCTGGTCGGCGTCGAGTCCACCAAGTGGATCTACGCGGGCGCCGTCGTGGACTGGACCGCGGCCGCTCCGGCGGGCTGAGGGGAATCACCATGACGTCCCGTACCGGCCCCCAGCCGACCGCGGCCGAAGCGACCATCGGCGGGGTGGTCTCCGGACGGTTCCGGCAGGCCATGGGCAGGTTCCTCACCGGTGTGGCCGTGGTGACCTCGTGCGGCCCCGACGGGCCGCACGGGACCACCGTCTCCTCGCTGGCCTCGGTCTCCCTGGAACCGCCGATGCTGCTGGTCTGCCTGGCCCACACCTCGCGCGGGGCCCAAGCGATCGGCGCCACCGGTGTCTTCACCGTGAACGTGCTGGGCCGCGACCAGTCGGAGCTGGCCAGTTGGTTCGCCTCGTCGAGACGGCCGCTGGGCGCCGCGGGCTTCGCCGGCGTACGGCACCGCATCGGTGACAAGGGCGTCCCGGTGCTCGAGGGAGCCGTCGTCCATCTGGAGTGCCGGGTGGCCCAAGAGGTCGCCGCGGGCGACCACAGCGTCTTCATCGGAGAGGTCACCGGCATCGGCTTCGCCGAGCGGGCCGATCCACTCGTCTACCACCAAGGGCAGTTCCTGTCCCTGCGATGAACGCTCGGCCGCAGGTCGAAAGGGGGCCGGCGCGGACCACGCGCCGGCCCCCTGTCGCACACGGCGCGCCGGACATCCACGGAGGTACTCATGAATGACATCGCCTTCCTCTTCCCCGGGCAGGGCTCCCAGCGGCCCGGCATGGGCAGCGATCTGGTCGCACGCCACCCGGAGCTGCTGGAGCGCTACTACCGCCCCGCGGACGACCTGTTGGGGTTCGAATTGTCGCGGCTGTGCCTGGAGGGCTCCGCCGAGGACCTGGTGTCCACCGACATCACCCAGCCCGCCGTCTTCCTCACCAGCATCGCCGTCCTGGACGTGCTGCGCGGCCACGGCATCGCCCCGTCCGTGGTGGCCGGGCACAGCCTGGGCGAGTACGCGGCGCTGGTCTGCGCCGGGGTGCTGGAGTGGACCGACGCCCTGCGCCTCGTCCGCAGGCGGGGGCAGTTGATGGCTGGCGTCAACGAGCGTACGGCCGGAGCGATGGCGGCCGTCATCGGCCTGTCGGTGGAGCAGGTCGAAGAGCTCTGCGCTCACATACGGCAGCGGGACGGCGCGATCGTGGAGGTCGCCAACTACAACGACCCGGCGCAGCACGTCGTGTCCGGCCGGCGTGAGGCGGTCCGCGCGGTGATGGCGGCCGCCAAGGCGGCCGGTGCGGAGCGCTCGGTCCTCTTGAGGGTCGGGGCGCCCTTCCACTGCAGCCTCATGAAGGAGCTGGAAGAGGAGTTCACGACCGAGCTGGATCAGGTCGCGTTCTCGGACCCCGTACTGCCGGTGCTGGCGAATGTGACGGCGGCCCGCATACGTTCGGCAGCCGAGGCCAAGCACCTGCTGCGGCGTCAGCTGGCCGGGGCGGTGCGCTGGTCGGACACCTTGCGGGCGATCGAGGGCAGCGGCGTGCGGACGTTCGTCGAGGCGGGTCCGGGGCGGGTGCTGAGCGGCTTCTGCCGCACCACGCTCCCGGAGGCCGTCTGCCATCCGGCGGGTGAGATCCGGCGCGTCGAGCGGTTGCTCCGCGCCCTGGCCCCGGAATTGCGGATACCAGCCTGACGGAACTTCGCCCTTGCATACCGAGGGGTGGCCGGAAGGGGCGAGTCCCGCGAACGAAATACCGGTCGGTATTGTGGTTCGCGGGACTTTCCTTTACTCTCCATCTAGTTAAGGAGCGAACTAAATGGTGGAGGTGACCGGGGTGCACGACGCCGATGAAAACGCCGACGATGCGGCGCTGGGCAAACTCTCAGATGCCCTCGGGATACCCTCACGGGCGGCGGCCGAGAAGGCCAAGGCCCTCTTTCCCTTCATAGCGTTTGCAGCCGCGATGGACGATGGTGCGATGGATGACCGCGCGATGGACGACCGCGTGGTGAGCGACGGCCCGATGGACGACGAGGAGTCGCCGGCCGCACTGGACGACCGGCCTTCCGGCTCAGCCGGTCGACACCCGGCTGCACCGGGGCGCTGACCGCAGTTCGGAGCCGCTCTCCTCGGCGAATGCCCGCAGGCCCATCTTCTTGATGGAGTCGAAGAGCTTTCTGGCCTGTTCCGTACGGCCGGACTCGCGCTCCAGGGCGCGCCGCAAATGCTGCAGGCAGCGCCCGCGCATGGGCCCGATGGAGCCTCGGGCCAACCCCAGTGTGGCGCTCACCTCGTCGTACGACATCGGTGGTTCGGCCACCAGCAGGCCCAGCAGCGCCTGGCACTTGGGCGACAGGGAGCAGTAGGCGAGAAGCACCTCGTCACGGGTCTCGCGGTCCAGCGCCGTCTCCTCCGGCTGGTTCGCCGACGGCCGTGGCCGGTCGAACACCTCCGGGTCCTCCATCGGCGTGCTCCGGCCGGCCTTCTGGATGTGCTTGAGGCTCTCCCTGCGGGCCGAGACGGAGATCCAGTGGGCCAGCTTCTCCGGATCCCTCAGCTTCCCCAGGTGCTGGATGACGCGCATCCAGGTGGTCTGGCTGACGTCCTCGCAGTCGGCAGCGGACAGCCGGTGTCCGCGGGCGATGGCCCAAATCAGCGGTGTGTAACGGTCGACGATGCGGTTCCAGCTCTCCTGGTTCCCATCCAGACAATCGTCTACGAGTTCATGCAGAGCAAGGCCTTCCATTTCTCCCCCGTCATTCTCACGCGAGGAACAGGTTCAAGCCACAGTTCCCCACTACAGGCATCAACTATACGGCGGCCACAAGGCGCAGTGTCAACGCTTACTTAGGCGCAATCCACCCCGGAATGGTTCCCTCTTAACCTGGGAAAGGGCGGGCCGGCGCGCGGCTGGGAACAGACGGCAAACGCGTCTGGCCGGGCCGCCCTTGGGGCGGCCCGGCGCGCGACGCATCGCAGACTTCCGGCTATTCCTTCCCCGCCTCCACTGCTCGGTAGGGGCAGCGGGCCGCGGTGTCGGGCGGGGTGACGTCCGGCAGCGCGACGTCCGGCGCCGTGATCGCCCCGGGGGCGCGGTCCGTCACCGGACGGAGCGTCATCCGGATGCCGTGCTTGGCGCGCAGCGAGATGTCCGGCTGCATCACCACCGGGTGCCCCGGCACCATGTCCAGGTGGAACCGCTGGAGCAGGGAAGCGACCACGATGGTCAGCTCCATGTTGGCGAAGGCCATCCCGACGCAGTTGCGGGGACCTCCGACGTAGGGCACGTAGGCGTATCGGGGCCGGCCCGCCGAGCGCTCGCGGGTGAACCGCTCTGGGTCGAACCCCTCGGGGTTGTCCCAGAACTCCGGATTGCGGTGCGTGATGTACGTGCTGAGCAGCAGGAAGGACCCGGCGGGGATGTGATAGCCGCTCAGCACATCGTCCTGCAGTGGCATCCGCGCCACCTGCCACAGGGGCGGATAGAGGCGCAGCGCCTCCTGGATGAACAGCTTCAGGTACTTCAGCTGCGGCAGGTCCTCCATCGTCGGTGGCCGGCCCCCCAGTACCTGGAGGACCTCGGCCCTGGCCCGGTCGGTCTCGGCGGGGCGGGTGGAGAGCAGATGGCAGATCCACGACAGGGTCGCGGCCACCGTCTCGTGCCCGGCGATGAACAGCGTCATCACCTGGTCGCGCAGCTGCTCGTCCGTCATCAGCCGGCCCGTCTCGGGGTCGGGGGTGCGCATCAGCATCGACACGAGGTCCTGTGCCTCGCCGTCGGCCGGTCCGGCACGGCGCTCGGCGATCAGCCGGTACACCGTCTCGTCGAGCAGCTTGCGGGCGGCGGTGAAGCGGCGGTTGCGCGGGGTCGGCACCTTCTCGGGGATGTCCGCGACGGCGATCAACTTGTCGTTGATGTGCTCCAGTTGGACGGCGACCGCCGAGCCGAGGGCCAGCGCGTCACGTGACCAGTCCGCCTGGAAGAGGCACCGGGCCAGGATCTCCAGCGTCAGGCTCTGCATCTGCGTCCTGGCGTCCATCGACTCGCCGCGCCGCGCGAGTTGGTCCCACCGGTCCAGCATCCGCTGCGTGCTGTCCACCATCACGCCGGCGAACCGCTCCAGCGGCTCCCTGCGGAACGTCGGTGCGACGGTGCGCCGTTGGGCGCGCCACACCTCGCCCTCGGTGGTGACCAGGCCCTGGCCGACCGAGACCCCGACCTTGCGGTTGAAGTCGTCGGGGTGCGGATAGTTCTCGAAGTTGTCCGCCAGGATGTGCTTGAGGTCGTCGGGGTGCGTGACCAGCACCACCGGCACCGGTCCCCGGAACCGCACCAGGTCGCCGTGGTCCCGCCAGGCTCTGACGAACGTCTCCAAGGGGTTGCGGCGGAAGTCGAGCGCGGAGCCGAGCAGGGGCAGGCCCGGCGGACCCGGCGGGCGCCGCCGCGTGTCCGTACCGTTTCGCCCCGGCATCACACGGCTCCTTCGACGGCTGCCTTGTGGTGCTGCAGCCGCATCGGCATGCCGCCGCGCGGATACAGGAACACATTGGACGTGGGCTCGCAGACATGCCCGCCGGCCAGTGTCAGCCGGTAGTCCTGCAGGATCCGGGCGATCACCAGCGGCGCCTCCAGGACGGCGACGGACGATCCCGGGCACAGCCGCGGGCCGCGCGAGAAGGGGATGTACGCGTACAGCGGCGCGCCGCCGGTCGCGCTCTTCTCGAACCGTTCGGGCCGGAAACCTTCCGGGTTCTCCCAGAACTTCGGGTGACGGTGCATCAGGTAGGGACTGATGAAGACCTGGGAGCCGGCGGGGATGTGGTAGCCGCCGATCTCGTCGTCCTCGACCGGACTGCGGGACATGGTCCACACCGACGGGTAGAGCCGCAGCACTTCCTGGTAGAAGGCCCGCAGGTAGCGCAGTTTGGGCAGGTCCGACGCCGCGGGCGCGCGGTCCCCGCACACCTCGGCGACCTCGGCGCGCGCCTTGCGCTCCGACTCCGGGTGCCGTGACATCAACGAGAACGCCCACACCAGCGACAGCGCGGTCGTTTCGTACCCGCCGAGGAACATCGTCACGACCTCGTCGCGCAGCTGCTTGTCCGACATCCGGTCGCCGGTCTGGTCGTCCTGCGCGTTCAGGAAGCGGGTCAGCAGGTCGTCCGGGGGTGCCGGGTCCTTGCGCCGGTCGGCGATGAGCCCGTAGACGAAGGAGTCGAGTGTGGAGCGCGCCCGCAGGAACCGTGTGCGGGCCTTGCTCGGCAGTGACTGCGGAAGCTCCACGAAGCGCTGCAACCGCACATTGGTGTAGGCGTTGCAGATGCGCACCGCGCGGGCCAGCTCCCCCGCCCGGTCGCTGACATCGGTGCTGAACAGCGTCTGCATGACGATCGTCAGTGCCAGCCGGAACATCTCCGGCGTGATGTCGAAGGTCTCCTCGCGGGAGGCGCGCCCCCGCCACTCCCGCACCAGATCGCTGGTGGCCTCGACCATCGCGGGCCCGAAGCCGGAGATCCGGGATCCCTTGAAGGCGGGCTGGGCGAGCCGGCGCTGCCGGAAATGGAACTCGCCGTTGCTGGTGAACAGGCCCTGGCCGACCCAGGGCTCGAACTTGCCGACCGACAAAGGGTCCTTGGGGTAGTTGGGCTGCCGGTCGTCGAGGACGTGTTTGATGTGGTCCGGGTGCGCGAGCAGGAAGAGGGTGCGCTTGCCCGGCAGCCGGAAGCGGACGATGTCGCCGTACTCCCGCCAGGATCGGGTGAAGGTGCCGACCAGGTCACGGACGAGGTCGGGGCCGCAGCCGACCACCGGATACCCCGGCGGGCCCGGGGCCTGGCGCGGGCGGCCGCTCGTAGTCGGACTCATGGTGCCTCGCTCTGCTGGTGTGGCGGGGTTAACGGGTACGGATCTTGTGCTTGGCGACGTGCAGGATGTTGCCGAAGGTCAGCTTGAGGATGGTGCCGAGGCCGCTGCCCGGCTCGGGCGCCATCCCGCACTGCTCGACCATCGACGCGGTGCTCTCCTCGTGCCACAGCTCGGCGAACTTGCCGTCGCGCACGACGTGGAAGTCGAGGCCGGTCATCGTCATCCGCCTGCCGGTGCCGGGGAAGCCGTACAGCTCACCGCGGAAGGTGCCGGTCGCGGTCCAGCGGTCGACGACCTTGTCGCCCATGATGGTCACGTCGTCGAGCGAGAAGCGCAGGTCGGGGAAGGCGTCGTGCATCAACTGGACGGCGGCGCGGTGTCCGGCGGGCCCCTGCGGGCAGCCCGGCAGCGGCATGTGGTCCTGCCAGTCGGCCGCGAGCAGTTCGCGTTCGGTCTCGGCGTTGTTCTTGTCCCAGACCTCCTCGATGTAGCGGCGGGCCATCTCGTAGTAGGTCTTGTCGAGTGAGCCGTCGAAGTTGGCGGCGGTCTGGGTGTCGATGAAGGCGGGGCGGGACATGTGGTCCTCCAGGACGGTGAGTCGGTGCGATGCGGTGCGGGCCGCGGATGGCCCGCGGCTCACAGCTCCGGGCCGACGTCGGTGACACCGTCGGCGCGCAGGATCTGCTGGGCGGTGTGGCTGCCGGAGACGATCACCCGGAGCGCGCTGGCCGCCTGCGCCCAGTGACCGGAGAGGTACAGGCCCTCGATCGGGGTGTGGTAGGTGAGCCGCTTGCTGCCGGCCTGTGCCGGGGTGTTCTCCCAGCCGTAGGCCGCGCCGCGGTGGTTGCCCGTGAAGCGCTCCAGGGTCAGCGGCGTCGAACTGCTGACGAAGGTGAGCTTGTCCTTGAACCCCGGATAGAGCCGCTCGATCAGGTCGAGGTACTTCGCCTCCAGCTTCGGCTTCAGCTCGGCCCAGGGCTCGGGGCCTTCGTAGGGAGCCAGTGCCGTCGAGGTGACCAGGTGCTCCCCGGGCGGGCCGAGGCTCGGGTCGAGGAGCGTGGGCACGACCACCACGGTGGCCGGGGCCTCGCCCGCGGAGAAACCGGCGAAGTTGGCGTCGTGGTCGTGGCTGTCGTAGATGAAGGTCTCGTGCGCGCCGCCGGCGGCGGCGATGTCCAAGGTCGTCGCGGCGTACACCACGAACATCGACATGGAGCCCTTGAGCGAGCGCAGCCTGCGGTGGTACGCCTTCGGGAGGTGTTCGAGGCCCACCAGGTCGTGGAAGGTGTGCGTGGCGTCCGCGTTGGAGATCACGACGGGTGCGCGCAGTTCCTGCCCGCCGGCCAGGACCACGCCCTCCGTACGGCCGTCCCGCACCACGATCTTCTCGACGCCGGAGTTGGTGACGATCTTGCCGCCGTCGCGCTCGATCGCCGTGGTGAAGGCCTTGACGAGGTGCTGGAAGCCGCCTTTGCAGTGGTAGAGGCCGTGCATCTGGGTGTAGAGGAAGCGGGCAAACAGCTCGAAGGACAGCTGCGAGGGCGGCAGTCCCATGTAGGGCCAGCCCGCGCTGCAGAAGGCCTTGCAGCGCGGGTCCTCGATGAACCGGTCCATGACGTCGCCGAGGGTGGACATCCGGTTCCCGAAGAGGGTGGGGAACTTCTCGACGGCCGCGCCCAGTTCCTGCGGGGAGAGCTGGAGGGGCACCTGGTGGGCCTCTTCGAGGAACTTCTCGCAGAGCCCGAAGAAGCCCCTGATGCCCGCCTCCTCGTGCGGGAAGAGCGCGGTGTGCGCGGCGATGAACGCCTCGGAGCCGAATGGTGCGTCCAGCACGTCGTCGTCGATCACCACGCGGTACAGCGCGTCGGATTCGACGAACTCGCACATCTCGCGCACGTCGAGGTAGCGCAGCAGCACGTCGATGGTGCCGCCCTCGGCGGCGCCGGGCACGACGTGGATGGCCGGGTCGTAGTAGCGCTCACCGGCCCGGAAGGCGTGTGCGTAGCCGCCGATGCCCTGTGCCTTCTCGGCCACCAGGACGCGCCGGCCGAACTTGGCCAGGAAGGCGGCGGCGGCCAGGCCGCCCAGGCCGCTGCCGACGACGATGACGTCGTAGTCGTCCTCGGTGGCGGGTGGTTCCTTCGTCGGCATGACTCTCCCAAGGGATCGAGGTGCTTCGCTGGTCTTCACGGCCGGCTCGGCGACCGGTCTCTCAGGTAGAGATCCGCGCGGGACGTTCCGGGATACGCCTCGGGCCCTACTGACGTCCGCCGGTGCGGCGGGCTTTGCGCCGCAGCCAGGTGAACCGTGCGGCGCTGGTGAAGGTGTGGGCGAGCTGACCGAGCGGGCCGGCTTCCTTCGGCGGGACCACGCCCAGCTGGGTCAGCATGCCCACGAAGTCCGCCTCCTGGTGGAACTCCAGCAGGCGTCCGTGCTCGTCCCAGCGCTCAAGGATCATCTCGTCGATGGACACGAAGCGGCCGGTCGGCGGGATGCCCAGCAGCTCTCCGGTCTGGGTCCCGCTGAACCGCACCCGGCTGGCCACCCATTCGCCTTCGGCGATCATGTCGAGCAGGTCGATGCGCAGGTCCGGCTTGGCCCGCCATATCTGCTGCATCAGGTCGAGGAACTGCTTGTTGTCGAGGCGCGGGTGGCCGGGCAGGGTGTACGTGCACGCGGGGTCGGCCATGTCGTCGAGCACCGTCACGTCCTTGACGCGCCAGCAGCGCTCGAGGAGTTCATGGGCCGCGTCCTTCGGCTCGCGGCGGCCGGGGACGGTTTCGGCCGCCGCGGCCTGTCCCGAAGAGGAGGTGGTGCTGGTCATGGTGGCGTGCTCCTTCCGCCGGGGCCTCACGCCCCGTGCGCTTGCGTGGTCTCCGTGATGCCGTGATGTTCGTGATGTCCGTGGTCTCCATGGCCGACGGTGCGGCTCACGGGTCAGCTGTGGGGCCCGCGCTTCACGCGGCGGACCGCTGCCGCAGTGCGTCCTTCGCCTTGAGGACGCCGAACCGGCCCATGAGCTTGAAGGTGTGCGCTATCTGGCCGAGCGGACCCGCGTCCCTGGGCGGCACCACGCCGAGTTGGTCCATCACGCCCATGTAGTCGGCCTGCTGCCACAGCTCGGCGACCTTCCGGCCCTCGAAACGGAGAATGATCATCTCGGTGAGCACCGTGGCCACGCCGGTGGGCGGGATGCCCATCAGGTCGCCCCGGTGCGTGCCGGTGAGCACGGCCTGCATGAACACCCGGTCTCGCTCCTGGACCTGCACGAGGATCCGCTCCTGGAGGTCGGGCAGCGCCTTGCGCAGATCTGCGCCCATCTTCTTGAAGTCCGCGGGCCCGTACACGTCGGGAAGGCCCGGGAAGTGGCCGACGAAGTGCGGCAGGAAGTACTCGTCTATGGCGCCGAGATCGGCGTGGTTCCAGACCCGGTCCGCGATGTGGGCGGCCAGCTCCTTCAGTTCCTCCCGTTCAGGCTGCGCGGTCTGTCCGGGGCTCGTGGTCTGTTCGGTCTGTTCGGGCTTCGCCATGAGGTGTTCCTTCATATGAGGTGTTCCTTCACCGGGTGGGTGGAGAGCGACGGTCCTTGCGGGCTACGGGGCGAGCCCCGGGATGGGCCTGCCCGGGCCGGTGAACATGCGGCTGAGGGCGAACGGGGCGACGGACAGCAGCCCGTCCCGTACGAACGGAGAGAGGCGCTGCATGCGGGCGGCGCGCCGGGCGTTGACGTACATGCCGCGAACCCGGGGGAAGCGTGCCTTCTCGTAGTCGCGCAGCGCGGCCGTCGCCTCACCGGCCGCCGCGAGGCGCACGGCGAGTACTGCCGCGTCCTCCATCGCCAGGCAGGCGCCCTGGCCCAGGTTCGGCATGATCGTGTGGGCGGCGTCGCCGAGCAGCGTGACCGCTCCGCGCCCCCAGTCGGAGACCGGCTTGCGGTCCCGGATGTCGTCCCGCCACAACGAGTCCGCCGGGGTGGCCGCGACCAACTCCTTGATCACCGGGGACCAGCCCTCGGTGTAGGGCGATCCGTCGGTCGGCATTCGGACGGTCGGGGCCTGCAGGAACCAGTACGTGCGGTCGCCGGGGAGGCCGAGGATGCCGGCCGCTCCGGTCGGCCCGAAGATCATGTCCAGTGCGATGCCGCCCGGCCAGGGCCTGGGGACCACTCCCTGCCAGCCGGTGATCATGGGCTGGTCCAGCGTGTTCTGGTGGGCGGGGAGCAGGGAGCGGCGTACCGCCGAGCCGACGCCGTCGGCCCCGACGACGACATCGGCTCGCAGCTCCTCCCCGCTGGTGAGCCGGACGCCGCCCTGCGGGGTCACCGAGGCCACCTCGCAGCGGAAGCGGATGTCGGCCCCGCACGCATCCGCGAGGACGGTGAGCAGTTCGGGCCGGGTGACGCTGAGCGCGGGGAATCCGACGCGCTCCCCCCAGCTCGCCATGTCGATGACGGTGAGCTTCCGTCCGCTGTTGACCCGCAGCGTCGCGGAGGTGATGGGCTCGGCCACTTTCCGCACCGCGTCGAGGAGCCCCGCGCTGTGCAGTGCCGCGGTGGCGTTGGGCCACACCGTGAAGCCGAGGCCGCGGGCGCGCACCGCGTCCGCCCGCTCCAGCACCGTCACGTCGATGCCGCGGCGCGTGAGGGCGCCCGCGAGCGTGAGCCCGCCTATGCCACCGCCCGTGATGATCGCTTTCCGGACAGACATCAGGTTCTACTCCGATTCAGATAGGTCGGCCAAGGCGCTCCGCCGAATCAGGTGGGGCGGGCCGCCTCCCGGCGCGCCGCTCCGCTCGCCGTCAGGCCGGTGCCCGTGTCCGCCCCGTCCGGTGTGGTGTCTGTGCCGACGGCGGGCGGTTTCCTGGCTGCCTTGCGTGGAAGGACGAGCAGGGCGGCGACCACGCCGAGTGCGGTGGCCCCGGCGCCGATCAGCATGGCGTCGCCCAGGCCTTCGACGAAGGCCTCATGGGCGGCGGTCAGCAACTGACTGCCCCGTTCGCCGCCGATCTCGGCGGCCACTCCCCCGGCGGCGCCCACCGAGTCCGACGCGGCGTCGGCGGCCTCGGCGGGCATCTTGTCGAGCGCGGGCAGCGCGTCGCGGTAGGAGGTGGAGAGCACGCTGCCGATGACGGCGATGCCCAGGGCGCCGCCGACCTGCATGGAGGCGTCGGTCACCGCGGAGCCGGCGCCGGACTGTCCGGACGGGGCGGCGGCCAGCATGGCGTCGGCCGCGGCCGGCATGGCCAGCCCCATCCCGAGGCCGAAGAAGGCCAGGCTCCACAGGATGCGGGGCTCGGAGTCGGTCCCGGCCCCCGCCGTCAGCAGGAGAGCAGCGGTGATCAGCGAGAGTCCCAGGGCCACCACGGCCTTCAGGCCGATCCGCTCCACGAGCCGCGGGCTGAGGGGGGCGCCGACGATCATCGTGGCGATGGGCAGCAGGCGCAGCCCCGCCTCCAGCGGTTCATGGGCCAGCACGAACTGCAGGTACTGGGTGAGCACGAACAGCGCGCCGAACATGCCGAAGGAGATCGCGGTGATGGCCAGTGCCGAGCCGCTGAACCGCTTGTCGCGCAGGAGTTCCGGGGAAAGCATCGGGAAGGGGGTGTGCCGCTCCCAGAACGCGAAGCCGAATAGCAGCGTCACGCTGACGGCGAGCGAGACCAGGGTGATCCCGTCGGTCCAGCCGTTCCTGGAGGCTTCCACCAGGCCGTAGACGAGGGCCGCGAGTCCGGCGGCCGACAGCAGCGCGCCGAGCAGGTCCAGCGAGCCGGAGCGGTCGCGGTTGCGCGACTCGGGGATCAGGAGGGCGCCGCCGACCAGGGCCACGACCACGACCGGCGCGTTGATGAGGAACACCGAGCCCCACCAGAAGTGGTCGAGCAGCAGGCCGCCCACCACCGGGCCGAGCGGCACGCCGAGCGCTGCCGTGCCGGCCCAGATGCCGATGGCCTTGGCCTGCTCCTCGGCCGGGAAGACGTCCTTGATGATGGCGAGGGTGGCGGGCATGATCATCGCCGCGCCCGCGCCCATGGCCGCGCGCACCGCGATCAGCGTGGTGGAGTCGGTGGAGAAGGCGGCCGCCAGCGAGAACGTCAGGAACAGCACCATGCCCGCCATCAGCAGACGGCGGCGCCCGAACCGGTCGGCCAGGCTGCCGCAGAGCAGCAGCAGACCGCCGAAGGCCAGCGTGTACGAGTCGACGATCCACTGCATCTCGGTGCTGCTCGACCCGAGATCCGTCTGGATCTTGGGCAGCGCCAGATTGAGGATCAGGTTGTCCAGGCCGATCAGCACCAGGCTCATGCACAGCACGGCCAGGATCTTCCAGCGGTGCCGGTGAACGGTTGAACGGTCCACGGTCATCTCTCTTTCGTGGTGCGGGTACCGCGCCCGGACAGGGAGCGACAGTTGCCTGTCGGTCATGGAGATCCGCGGGGCGGGGAGCTGGATACAGCGCGGGGCCGCGGAGTCCGGCGTGCACCGGACCGCGCCGGCGCCGTGGTCAGGTGGTGCGGGACCCGTCCGTGCGGGCCGCGCGCTCGGCCCGGCGGCCGATGGCGGCGAGCCAGTCACGGCGGATCAGGGCGCTGAACGGTTCGATGACCAGCCAGTACGGGCGGAAGCGGCGCGCCGCGCCCTCGTCGATGGCGTAGACCCGGGTCTCGGTGATCAGCCGCGTTCCGGTGCCTTCGGGCTCGGTCCACAGCGCGTAGGCGCCCTTGACGAAGTGGGGCCGTGCGAACGTCTCGTAGTCGGCCGGGGTGAGCCCGGGGACCACCGCCTTGGACACGATGGGATTCCACGGCTGGCCGGCGAAGCCCAGGACGAGGTCCGCGTCCGGCACGTCGTCCAGGACGATGAAGCCCAACTGCCGCATGGCGCTCAGCGTGTCGGCGTCCGCCGCCGCCCGCTGCGCGGCACCCCGGCGCAGCAGTCGGGAGGGCAGACTGCGCGCCGCGACCAGCGGGCGCACGAGCCGCATCTCATGCCCCCGCACCTCGCGGACGGCCCGGGAGACCGTGGCGGGCGGCGCGGCGACGAAACGGTCGTGGCGAGTGCTCCAGTGGCTCACGGGGAGCCACGCGTCCAGACGCCCGGTCATGGCCCCTCAGCTCCCGCGCCATCCGTGGCCTGCGCACGCTTCAGCATGGTTCCTCCTCGACTGCGTGGCCGGGACGGGCGATCCAGGCCCTCACGACTTACAGTACCGCAGTTTCGGAACTCCGGTATCGTATACTGAGGTCATGCCGAGCCAAGCACCACGCATGGGACGCCCCAGGGACAGCCAGATCGACCAGGCCGTCCTCCTGGCCGCGCGCGAACTCCTCACCGAGACCGGCTACACCCGCGTCACCATGGACGCGACCGCCGCCCGCGCGGGGGTGGGCAAGGCCGCCATCTACCGCAGGTTCGGCTCCAAGGCCGAACTGCTCTTCGCGGCCGCCGTGCACGGCATGGACATCGAGCCCCCGCCGGATTCCGGCTCGCTGCGCGACGATCTCCGCGCGATGGCCCGCGTCATCCACGAACGTCTCTCCAGCCCCGCCGCCCGCGAGGTGATCCCCGCGCTCCTGGCCGAGATGTCCCGCGACGCCGAACTCGCCGCCCGGTTGCGGAACACCTTCGTCGCCCGGGAGCGCAGGGACCTCGCCGCGATCATCGAGCGCGCCCTGCAGCGCGGCGAACTGCACCGGGCACCGGATCCCGCGCTGGCACACATGCTGCTGGGCGGCCCGCTCTTCCTCGCCCTGCTGGTCCTGCCCAGCCCGATGAACGGCGCCCAGTTGGACGTCGTCGCATCAGTGGTGGCGGCGGGGCTCATCGCCCATGCCGACGAAGCTCCGGCCGACTGAGGGCGGTCCGGAGCCAGAGCCATGATCCGGAGCCGGAGCCATCCTGGCCCCCGGGTTTCAGCGCCTGCGCCGGGCCGCCGTCAGGGCCACGAGGGACAGCACGGCGCCCAGCAGCATCAGCTTGCGCCTGCGGCCTCGGGGGGCCGCCTGCTCGTCGTCCTGGTCCGGGAATTCAGCAGTCGTCACGGAGCTCTCCTCACAAGGGCGTTGATGATGTACGCCCTCCCAGATCCGCGCCACGCCGGGTGGGATACACATACCGTCGAGCGGTCCGCCCTACCGACCGGATGTGCCGTCAGGTCAGTGGACGCGCCCTCGGCCCAGCGGACGGCCCTGAGCGAGGCGGCCGGGTTCGCGGCCGGGCCTCAGACGATCGCCGAGACCTTGTAGGCGACACCACCCTCGACCACGTAACCCGTCCCCACGCAGACGATGTCATTGAGCCACATGTACTGATGCGCTCCTGTCTCGAAGAGCGGATTGGTGTGGAAGTAGTAGCTCTCCGGGTCGACCTGATGCCGTTTGGCGGGCTCGGCCAGATCGGCGCGCAGGTGGGGCGGGGTGACCCACCTGCCGCCGTAGGTCATGTACAGCAGTTGGCCGTCGTGTGTGCGCAGTGTCAGCCGGACGTCGAGCACCATCACTCCGTCCGGACGGAAGACCGCCCAGTCACCGCCCCCGGGCAGTACGTCACCCCTCAGCCTCGGCCCTTCGAAGGTGCCGCCGGCCGAACCGAAGTGGACCCTCCGCCCGCGCGGGCCCTCACCCATGTCCTGCCTCGGGTGGAGATCGACGACCATGTCGAAGAGGTGAGTCGTTTTGATCTCTCCGACGTCCTTCACTCTTGGGTCTGTGGCCATGTCGCAATGCCCTTTCATGTGAGGCGGGTTGGCTGGAACAGGGTCCGCCGGACGGTGTCCGTGGAAACGCCGGACTGAGCACAGAGTTCCGACAGATCGAAGAAGAAGTGCTCGCTCGCGATCAGGTCGTCCCTGAAGGAGAACCGGATGAACACCGGCAGCTCGGCGCGTCTGCCGTTGGGGGTCACACCGAACCGGTTTCCCGTCATGGTCATCTTCGCCCTGCCCCAGCACACCAGGGACGAGCCGTCGTCGGCGTGTCCGTCGAGGACCACCGCGTAATCGGGGAAGGCGGCAAAGAACCGCCCAAGCGCCCTCTCGTTCGCGGCCGGACCATGGGCAGTGGTCCCCAACGCCGGTGCGGACAACGTCATTTCACGGTGCAAGAGCTTCATGGATGCCGGTATGTCCTGTCGGCTCTTCGTGTCTGCGAGTGCCTTCGCCAGTTCGAACATGCGATGGCCGTCCAAGAGGACCCCTCCCTCAGTGTGTGAAATCTCAACGTACGGTCGTACGTACGTAAAGCGCAAGGCGTCTGCCAAGATGGCGCGATGGACGAAGGTGAACAGCGACTTACCCCTCCCGCTACCGCGCCTCGGGCGGCCGACGCCGTGACGTCGGACCGGCGCCTGCTCAAAGGCGCGAGATCCCGGCAGGCGGTGTTGCTGCATGCCGTGGATCTCGCCTCGCTGGAGGGGCTGGCGGGGCTCAGCTTCGGTCGGCTGGCCGGTGACCTCGGCGCCAGCAAGAGCGGTGTACAGACCCTCTTCGGCACGAAGGAGAACTTGCAGGTCGCCGCGGTCGAGTGCGCACGGCTGGTGTTCGACGACGCGGTGGTGCGCCCGACGAGGAGCGTGCCCCGCGGCGCGGCGCGGTTCCAGGCGTTGATCGAGTCATGGATCGAGTACGCCACGGCCCCCCTGTTCCCAGGAGGCTGCTTCTGGGCCGCGAACCTGGCGGACTTCGACAGCCGGCCAGGACCGGTACGTGACGCGTTGTTCCGCAGCCAACGCGACTGGCGGTCCCTGCTCGCCGACGAACTGCGCCACGCCTCTGACTCAGGGGAGATCACAGCACCCGACGCGGAACTCGCCGCGTTCCAGATCAACGCGGTTCTCCTGGCGGCGAATACCGAATTGCGGCTGGACGCCGAAGGAAGGGGCGACGAGGCGGTGGCCATGGTGCACGGAGTGACCGAGTTGCTTCTGACCCCTCGTCAGCCGTAAACCGACATCAGCACGGCCCCTCGCACCGACAAAAGGAAGGCAGGATCACTGCCCTTCGGGATGGGCCCATTGGGCCACATTCAAGAGGCGGATCACCGCCGGGTCGACGTCGGCCCGGTGGACGGCGTGGACGACGGTGTCGAGGTGTCCGGACCGTCCGCGGAGGGGCACGAGATGCACCCCGGCGAACGTGAGGTGACGCAGGCCCTCGGGGGCGAGGCTGACGCACAGGCCTGCGCCGACGTAGCTGAACAGGCCGCTGAGGTCGTCGGCGACCGCCACGCCGCGTGGGGTGAACCCCGCCTCGCGGCAGGCGACATGGACCTGCTCGGCCAGTGCGGGAAGAGCGGTCGGGTCGGGCAGGACGAAGTCGTCGTCCGCGAGTTCGGCGAGGTCGATCCCGTCCGCCCCGGCGAGGCGGTGACCGCGGGGCACGGCGGCGGCGATCCGCTCGGTGGCGATGACGGTGCTGACCAGGTCGTCGGCAAGCCGGGCCGGGTCGCGGACGAATCCGAGGTCGAGTGTCCCGCCCCGTACTTGGTCGACGACGCCCGCCGAGGAATCGTGCTGCAGATGGATTCGCAGGTCGGGCAGTTGCGCCGCCGCGGCTCGCAACATCGCGGGGAGGTAGAGGTAGCTCAGGAGGCTCACGTACCCGACCCGCACCTCTCCCCCGAGGCCTGACGCCACCCGCCGGGCCCTGGCCACCGCGGCGGTCTGCAGGTCGAGCAGCCGCTGCGCGTCGACGGCGAAGCCCTCGCCGGCCGACGTCAGCCGCACCCCGCCGGGACCGCGGTCGAGCAGGCGCGCTCCCACGGTCCGTTCCAGGCGCTGGATGGACTGACTGAGAGGCGGCTGGCTCATGCCGAGCCGTTCGGCGGCCCTGCCGAAGTGCTTCTCCTGTACGACCACCAAGAACTGTTCGAGCAGTCGGCGGGACAGGTTGATATTGCCGGGGATATCACTCACCACCAGATCATATATTGGACAGACCTTCGCGGTGAGGTGTCCACTGGACAGCGGAACCGCCCACCGGAATGCGTGGGTCGGGATCCGAGCCCTCTCTTCTCCGCCGTCCCTCTGGGGTGATGTGCATGTCGGTCGTGACGATCGTCGGCGCTGGTGTCATCGGTATCTCCTGGGCCCGTCTGTTCGACGCGGCCGGCTGGGAGGTACGTGTCAGCGATCCCCGGCCCGACCTGGGCGAGCTGGTGGAGCGTGAGCTGGCCGGCAGGCCGGTGACGGCGACCGCCGACCTGGTGGCCGCGGCGAGCGGCGCGGACTTCGTGCAGGAGGCCGGCCCGGAGCGGGAGGAGGTCAAGAGGGAGATCTTCGCGACGCTCGCCGCGCACACGCGTGACGACGTGGTGCTGGCCTCCTCGTCCTCGTCCCTGCTGCCCTCGGCCATCGCCCGGGGCAATCCGGCGGCCGACCGGATCGTCGTCGGGCACCCGTTCAACCCGCCGGAGCTGATGCCGCTGGTGGAGGTGGTGCCCGGACCGCGGACGGCCGCGACGACCGTCGACCGGGCACTGGAGGTCTACCGCGGCCTCGGCAAGTCACCGATCCGCCTGAAGAAGGAGATCCCCGGCTTCGTCGGGAATCGACTGCAGAAGGTCTTCAACGAGCAGGCGGCCTACCTGGTGCAGCAGGGCGTGATCGACGTGCCGGACCTCGACCACCTGGTCCGCGCCTCACTCGGTCTGCGCTGGGCCGTGACGGGCCCGTTCGAGAGCGGTGTCCTGGGCGGCGGGCCGGCGGGCATGCGCCATCTGGTGGAGCACGTCGGTTCACAGCTGACCTTCGACGCCGGCCGCCCGGACCCGGCCCGGACCGGCGAGGTCCTCGACGCCGTCGAACAGGCCTACGGCACCGGCGAGACCGCCTACGCACACCTCGCGGCCCGGCGGGACGACCGCACCCGTGCCGTCCTAAAGCCGCTGGGCTGGCCGCGCCTCCCCTCCCGCGACACGCACGGGCAATGAAGTCGCCCCTGGAGCGAGGGCCGGACACGAACGACGGAACAAGGACGACCATCATGACCAAAGCACTGCTCGCACTGCAGATCGTCCCCGGGAAGGTGCTCCGGGTGACTGTTCCGGACGGCCGGGTGCACACCCTCTGCGAGGACGCCGGTCCGGCTCCGGACGGCATCGTCGTGGACACGGCCACCGTCTACTGGACCACCATGGGCGCACCCCTGAGCGATCCCGACGTCCCCGGCGAAGCCGGTCAGGACTTCTCCCGCCCCAACGGCGGTGTCCACGCGATGGACCTCACCGGCGGGTTGCGACGTGACGTCGTCGCGCCCGGGGCGCTGACCACCGGCAAGCAGCTGACGTCCGACGGTGCCGGCACGCTGTACTGGAGCGACCGTGAAGGGCACCGGGTCAGCCGCGTCCGGGTCGACGGCACCGGCCTGACCGACCTCGTGGTCAACCCCGCCGAGGACGGGATCATGGGGGAATGCGTCGGCGTGGCGGTGGACCCCGCGCGAGGGCACCTGTACTGGACGCAGAAGGGCCCGGCCAAGGGCGGCAAGGGACGCATCCTCCGCGCCGGACTGGAGATCCCCACCGGGCAGAGCGCGGGGAGCCGGACCGACATCGAGGTGCTGTGGGACGACCTGCCCGAGCCGATCGACCTGCATCTGGCCGGCGACCGGCTCTACTGGACCGACCGCGGGGCCGCCCCCGCCGGCAACACCCTCAACCGCGCCCGCGTGCCGGCACCCCGGAGCCCGGGGGAAGCTCCGGAGATCCTCGCCGACGGGTTCGAGGAGGCGATCGGCCTCGCCGTCGACGCCGAGGCGGGCATCGCCTACGTCTCCGACCTCCACGGCCACATCCGGGCCGTCCCCCTGCCCGACGGACCTGCCGCCGGGCAGGAGCCTCGCGACATCGTGGCTCTGCCCCACCCACTGACCGGACTGTGCCTCTACAGCGGCGATCAGGGGGGCCCGGATACTCCCGCTGCCGCCGTGTGACGGCGCGGCCACCGTCCTCCAGTGGCACGATGCGATCTGGAAGCGTGGAAGCGTGGCCCGCGGGCATCCGGCGTGACACCGGGAGAGTGAGGGCGGGGCCGATGAGCACGGCACGGCGCATGCGGTTCGACGGGTGGATCGCCGGTCTCGGCACGGCCTCGGGCCTACGCCTGGTCGTCGGCTACTGGCCGCTGTCCCCCATGGGCCCGTTTGCCGACGTCATGGTGGAGAGGGCCGACGGCCGGCGCCTGCTGCTGGCGCCGTCCGAGCGCGTGGCGCGGTTCGTCGCCGCCACCTACCGGTTCGACGAGGTCATCGTGTGCCCGGTCGCGGTGGAACCAGGGCATGATCAGTGGACCGTGACAGCCGGACCGCTGCGGGCCACGTTCACGCCCGGGCGCTCCACCGCGCTGGGCCGCGTGCTGAGACTGGTCCCGGGCCGTCTGGCGACCCGCCCCGGCTGGGCCGCGCTCTGCGACCTCCCGGCGCGCCTGCTGATGCCGGGGGTCCGGACACGCGGCAGCGCGGGGGCGGGGCGCCGCGAGTGGTACGCCGCGCGGGACCTGCGCACCATCGTGTCGGCGCGAGCGGAGTGGAACGGTGAAGACCTCGGCGGGCTGAGAGCCGTGCACCCCCCGGTCCGGTTCGGTTTCGGCTCGGCCCCTCGGCGGCCGTCCCTGACCCGCGTGGTCACGACGGTGGAACTCCCGGACGACGAGGCACACGAAGTGGGTGAGGGGTCCGCGTAGGCCGCCGCCGAACAGCGGCGAGCGTGACCGCGACCCGTGCGGGCCGCGGCCCCGTGGCGCGCGTAGCCCGGTGGTTCGCGGGGTCTCTCCCAGGTATGTCTCCCACGGACTTCATCCGGCCCGTCACATTCTGGCCGCCCCGTCCGTCATGGCAGTACGACACAAGGTCGCTCACCTGGGAGACAACGATGAACGCCACGCCTTCCCCCATCCTCGTCACCGGAGGTACGGGCACACTCGGCAGCCACGTCGTACCGTTGCTGCGCGCGGCGGGCCACCCCGTCCGCGTCCTCGCCCGCAGCAGCCGCGCGTCAACGCCCGGCATCGAGTACCGCAGCTGCGACCTGCTGCGGGGGACCGGACTGGACGACGCGCTGAAAGGCGTCGAGACGGTGCTGCACCTCGCGGGCGGCCCCAAGGGCGACGACGAGGCCACCGGAAATCTGGTGCGCGCCGCGCGCACGGCCGGGGTGCGGCATCTGGTGTACATCTCGGTGGTCGGCGCGGACCGGATCCCGCTGGCCTACTTCCGCGCGAAGCTGGGCGCGGAGCGGGCCGTCACCGAGTCGGGCATCCCCTGGACGACGCTGCGGGCGGCGCAGTTCCACGACCTGGCGCTGACGGTGGCGGAGAAGATGGGGAAGCTGCCCGTCGTCCCGGCGCCGAGCGGGATGCGCTGGCAGCCGGTGGACGCCCGCGATGTCGCGGCCCGCCTCGTCGAGTTGGCGCTGGACCGGCCGGCGGGCAGGGTGGCCGACCTCTCGGGTCCCCAGGTGTACGGGCTGGGCGACCTGGTCCGTGACTACCTGAAGGCGGCAGGCAAGCGGCGCCCGCTGCTGCCGGTCCCCCTGCCCGGGAAGGTCGGCCGGGCGTACCGCGCCGGGGAGAACCTGGCGGCTGACGACGGCATGTCGGGCACCCGCACCTGGGAAGCGTTTCTGGCCGAGCGGATGGGCTGAGCAGCCTCGCGCACGCCGGACAGGGCCACGCCGCACTGAGCGAGGACGTATCCCCGGCGACGCGCATCCCCAGTACCTCACGTACCGCAAGTACCGCAAGGCGAGCCGGTCACGGCGCCCGCACCCGACCGCACGTACCGACTTATGGGGTGCGGGCTGCAACTGGTCCGGTGAGTAGGTATGTTGAGGCCCTGCCTGCCCACCCGGTCCGGCCAGATGGCGTGAACGGCCGGTCGCGGCACCCCCCTTGGGGCCGGGTATGGAGTGAACGAATGACGGGAGAGCGGAAATTGGGCCAGGACATACGACCAGAGGCCGGCACCGTCGACGTCAGCATCCCGAGCGTGGCGCGTATGTACGACTACTACCTCGGCGGCAAGGACAACTACGCCGTGGACCGTGCGGCGTGCGAGGAACTGAACAAGGTCGTGCCGAGCACGCGGGTCCTGGCGATCAACAATCGCCGCTTCCTGCAGCGGGCGGTGCGCTGGCTGGCGCAGGAGCAGGGCATACGGCAGTTCCTCGATCACGGCTCGGGGCTGCCGACGCAGGACAACGTCCACCAGGTCGCCCAGCGGGTCGACCCGGACTCCCGCGTGGTGTACGTCGACAACGACCCCATCGTGCTGGCCCACGGCCGCGCGCTGCTGGAGGAGAACGAGAACACCGCGGTCATCCAGGCCGACATGCGCGACACCGACGGAATCATGAGCCACCCCGAGGTCGAGCGGCTGATCGACTTCACTCAGCCGGTGGCCGCGCTCTTCGTGTCCGTGCTCCACTGCATTCCGGACGAGGACGACCCCGCCGGGCTGATCCGGCGGGTCGCGGACCGTCTGGCCCCCGGCAGCTTCCTGGTCGTGTGCCAGCTGGTGAGCGAGGACCAGAAGACCCGCGACTTCGTCACCGACTTCATGCGGGTCAGCACCCAGGGCCAGTGGGGGCGGGTGCGCACGGCGGCCGAACTCGGCGCGATCCTGGAGGGCTTGGAGGTTCTGGAGCCCGGCCTGGTGGAGGTCTCGACGTGGAAGCCCGACGGAGATGTCGGGCCCAAGCAGCTCACCATGGAGTGGATCGAGTACGGCGGGATCGCCCGCAAGCAGTAGCGGATCTGCCGGGCGGGACGCTCCCCCGCCCCCGCCGCGTCCCTCACACGTCTGTTGCCGCGTCCTTCACGCGTTCTCCGCCGCCTTGATCAGGTCTTCCAGCATGACCTGGGAGGCGCGCGGGGACGCGGCCTGCGCGCTGAGCTGGTCGGTGACGGCGAGATAGTGGTCGACGTCGTCGCGCTTGTCCAAGTAGAGCGCGCTGGTGAGCTGCTCCAGATAGACGATGTCGGGCAGGTCCGGCTCCAGGAAGCGCAGGATCGTGATCGGCCCGCCCGCCGCCGCGTGTCCGCCGAGGCTGAACGGGGCTATCTGCACGGTGACGTTGGGCAGCCGCGCCATCTCCAGCAGATGCCGCAGCTGGGCCGCCATGGCGTCGGACCCGCCGAGCGGACGCCGCAGACACGCCTCGTCCAGCACCGCCCACAGCCGGGGCGGATGGGGTGCGGTGAGCAGTGCCTGTCGCCGCATCCGCAACTCCACCCGCAGTTCGATCTCCGCCTCTGACGCCTGCGGGTTGCCGAGCCGGCACACGGCACGTGCGTACTCCGCGGTCTGCAACAGGCCCGGGATGAACTGCACCTCGTAGGTGCGGATGACGGAGGCCGCTTCCTCCAGCCCGATGAGTGTCTCGAACCAGCCGGGCAGTACGTCGTTGTAGCGATGCCACCAGCCGGGCGTGCTGGTCCCGCGGGCCAACGCCAGGAACTCGGCGCGCTGCTTCTCGTCCGTGACGCGGTAGAGCGTCAGGAGGTCGGCCACGTCGCGTTCCTTGCAGCCGACGCGGCCGAGTTCCAGACGGCAGATCTTGGCGTGTGAGCCCCGGATGGCGTCCGCCGCGGCTTCCCGGCTGATGCCGGCGGCCTCCCTCAGCCGGCGGAGCTGGGTGCCGAGAACGATCCGCAGAACTGTCGGGCCGCCCCGGGGATGCTCGATGTGACGGCGCGGGGGCGGGACACGCCCCGGCTGCGCGGCTGCCATGCTGGCTCCCGTGTTGGTCGGATGAGCACTCAGTTTCGCACCGCCGCCACCGTCCGTACAGTGATGGTGACTATCCGGCCGACATATGCGTCAAGCGAGCCCGGCCAGGTCGTCGAAGTCGCCGTCCTTCGCGCCTTGGACGAAGGCCGCGATCTCCGCGCGGGTGTAGAGCAACGCCGGCCCGTCCGTGTGCCGGGAGTTGCGGACCGCCACCTCGCCGTCGGCGAGAACGGCCAGCTCAACGCAGTTTCCGTTGGGGTTGCTGCGGCGGCTCTTACGCCATACCGCGCCTTCGATGGCGCTGGCGCGTATGCCGTTCGACGGTGCGTTCACCTGATCTTCTCCTTGCTGGGTGATCGGCCTCGGCCCGGAACATCCCCCTGCCTCGCCGTGGCGCGAATCGGCCGCCAAGCGACCGTTATTGCCGATGCAATTGCAGATGTACTTGCAGCAGAAGGGGGCCGACGGCATATTAGCTCTTCCGAACTGCGCGGCCCAGACCCCGAAATGCCTGCGGGAAGATTGCGATGACCCCACACTCGGCACCGACCGTGCCCGACGTCTTCCATGAAGCATCGCCACTCGACCGGGAGCCGTACTTGTCACTCGTCCAGGCCGTACTCGCCTGGTCCGCACCCCAGGCGGCGCCCGCGCCCCGTGACTGCGAACAGATCACGCTGCTGCTGGCGGACCATGCCCGCGCCCTTGCCCAGGACTTGCGACAGCGCTGCACGCGCCTGCCGAAGAGCGGCGCCCCGCGGACCCTGACCGAGACCCTGCTCGGCGAGGCCGAGCGGCGCCTGTCCCCACGGCACCGGACCACGGTGGCCGGGGCGCAGAACCTCGCCCGCCTCGTACGCGCCCTCTACGAGCGCCTGGACCACCTTCCGGCGCACCTCGGCCGCGCCGCCGAAGCCGCCGGGTAGCCCGCCCGTCCGCCGGCGGGCCCCCGATACGCAGCTCGGTCCGACGGATGGACCCACACCAGCCACGGCGACAGCGCCGACGAGGGACGGTACAGGAGACAGATGTTCAGCACGCCGGCAGTCAAGCGCAGTTACGAGGCCTACACCCAGCACGTGCGGCACTGTCCGCACTGCCACCGCAACGTACGCTGCGCTGCCGGCACTGCTCTGGTGCGCGCCTACTTGCGCGAAACCAAACTGGACCTGATCCGGTAGAAGCTCCGGCCACCTCCCCTCAGGGCTCGGCTCGGGGGCGTCCCCGTCACTCGCAGCACCCGTCTCTGCGCATCTGCTCCCCCACCGCCCTCCAGTCCGGGGCGCCCGGCGCCCGATCCCTGGGCGCCTTCGTCTTCTTGTACGGCGCCGCCAACTCGGCGCGCTCATGGAGCCGGCCGCCGACCAGGACCTGGGTGACCCGTACGAGTGCGGCGAAGTCGGTGAAGGGGTCACCGTCGACGATCGTGAGGTCTCCCAGCTTCCCCGCCGTCACCGAGCCCAGGTCCCGCTCGGCGCCGAAGACCCGCGCGGGCGCCGCGGTCACGCTCAGCAGGGCTTCGGTCGGGCTGAAACCGTGGGCCACCAGTTCGCGGAGGGACAGATGCAGATGGAGGCCGACCGGGGTCAGCGGGGTGTCCGTGCCGATCGCCATCAGGCCGCCCTCCTTCACCACCATCCGGTAGGAGGCCAACTCCCGTCGCAGGATGCGCCGTTCCGTGTCCGTGGGGACCTTGGCCGCCTGCGCGCGGACGGTGGCCAGATCCCAGGGCGGCATCATCTCGGTCACGCGGGGGTCGTCGACGAGGTCCGGGTGGTCGTGGATCGCCGGCAGGGCGCTGAACGGCGTCGCCACCAGGTTGAAGCGGCCGTGGGTGTAGTTCTCCCTGGTGTCCTGGTGGGTGCGGTTCCCCGAGGTGGCGCCGTGCCCGTACTCGGTCCGTTCCGTGGCGGACAGATGGGTCGTCAGATCCTGGCCGCTCTGCACCCCTTGGGAGCACAGGTGGGAGCCGGAGCGCACCCCGAGCCGGTCATGGCCGAAGCGGGCCGCGGCCGCCATGTACGCGAACGGCGCCCGGACGTACGTCTTCACGAAGTCCCAGTCCAGCGCGGCCCCGCGGGCGAAGGAGCGGCGCAGACCTTCCGGGGTGCGGTGCGCGCGGCCCATGGAGTACGCGACGCGCGGCCCGTCGAGCAGTTCGCCGGTGGTGAGCAGGCGCGGCCCGGCGAGCCTGCCGGCGATGACGTCCTCCCTCAACCGGGCCTGTTCGTAGGAGAATCCGGCGAGCGAGACGGTGGTGGTGACGCCGTACGCGAGTTCCAGCGCGGACTGGCGGGCCCCGTAGGTGTACTGCCAAGGGTGGGTGTGCGCGTCCCAGAGCCCGGGCAGCACCGTACGGTCCGACGCGTCGATGAAGCGAGTGGCGCGGCGCCCGGCGCGGTGCGGTTCGACGGCGGCGACGCGGCCGTCACGGATGAGGATGTCGATGTCGTCGCGGGGCCTGGACCCGGTGCCGTCCCAGAGCTGTCCGGCGTGGACGAGGGTGTCGACGGGCGTGGAGCGCCGATAGCTGACTCGCACGGGCACGGTGCGTCCGCCGCCCCCGTCGATCGGGGTCAACTTCACTTTGCCGTCCGCGAGATGGAGCACGGATGTGGAGTCGGCGGACCATGAGGGGTGGTCGGCGCCCTCGTCGCCGAGGCGGCGGGGTTCGCCGTGCGGGGTGCCGTCGGGGCGCACGGGCAGCACCCAGAGCGCGGACTCGCTGACGCAGGCGAACCACTTGCCGTCCGGTGACCAGGCGGGCCCCGACGCGTACCGGTCGGAGAGCGAGGCGAAGGGGGCCAGCGGGTGGAGCCGGTCGGCTCCGGTCGTGACGTCGACGACCCTGATGAGGTTGTAGCCCTCGCGGAAGCGGAGGTTGAGGCGGTTGCGGTCGCAGTACGCCACGTACCGCCCGTCGGGGGACCAGCTGGGCGGCCCCGGCAGCCCGCCGCCGCCCATCGGTGCGGCGAGCACCTTCTCCGTGCCGCTGCCGAGGTCGCGTACGAGCAGATTGCCGGCCATGTCGAGGCAGGCGAGCCGGGTCCCGTCCGGGGAGAGCGCGCCGTGGACGCGGCCGCCGGGCGCGAGGACGGTGTCCTTGCCGGTGGCGAGGTCATGGCGGCGCACGGCATTGAGCCCGTCGCGGTCGTCCACGTACAGCAGCGAACGCCCGTCCCGGCTCCAGGTGGGCCCCTGCACATAGGAACCGGCCGGCGCCCTGACGACCTTCCGGGGCTTTCCGCTGCTCGACATAGGCTGGATCCAGAGGGTGTTCAGCGACACGAAGGCGAAGGAGCGTCCGTCGGGGGCGAGAGCCGGCTGCTGGATGCCGCGCACCTTTCGCGTGCCGCGCGGCTCGAAATCGTACTTCTTGACGCGGTAGAGGGGCCGCTCGACGGGAAGCGTCGCGTCGAACGGCAGCACGTGTCCGCTGCCGCCCGTTCGGGCGCGCACGATCTGGAACTGTCCGTCGACGGTGAGCAGGAGCCGCTCCTCGTCGAGCCAGCGGGGCGGGGCGACGGCGATCTCCCCGTCGACGGGGACCGGCTTCCCGTCCATTACCAGGATGACCTGCTCGAACTTCCCGACCAGCTGCACCGTGCGCAGCCAGGCGCTGCGCCCGGCGGGCGAGAAGACCGGGACCTGGAGGTTGCCCGGCTCACTCTCGGCGTGCCAGACGGTGACGGGCCCGCCGACCGCGGGCACGGCCGCCAGCGTCCTGGACCTGAGCACCGTCTGGTCGAGGCTCCCCCGTACGAAGACGATCCGGCTGCCGTCGGCGGACCAGGTGGGGTCGAAGTCCTCGTACGGAACATCCTGCCCGGGCCCCGACTGCCCTTTCAGGCCGGTGAGTTGGGTCAGTTTTCCGCCGTGCGGATCGACGGTCCAGACGCGGTACGGGCTGCCCTTGACGGGGTCTCCGCCGCGCTCGGAGGAGAACACGATCTTCGAGCCGTCCGGGGACCAGGCGGGGCCCCGGTCGTCCCAGGGCCCTTCGGTCAGCCGCCGCAGTCCCGTCCCGTCCACGGCCATGACCCAGATGTGGAACTGGCCGCCCTTGAAGCAGGCCATGGCCACCTGGCGGCCGTCGGGCGAGACGGCGGGGCGGGTGGGTTCCAGGTCGGGCGGGGTGAGGGCGATGGCGGGCCGGCCGTCGTCGGCGAACGACCACAGGACGTTCTGCACCTCGGCGAGGAACCGCTGGCGGGCCGGGGTGGCGGCGCCGTTGGTGGTGGCGGTGAAGCGCAGTCGGACGGTCCGCTCCGCGGCGTCCTGGGGGGCGGCGGCCGCGACGGCCGCCGGGACGGCGGGCACCGCCACTCCCGCGATCGCCGTGCCCGCGGCGCTCTGGAGGAAATGTCTGCGTGGCATCGATGGCAACGTTGCTCCCGGGGTCTCGTGTGGTGCGTTACTGCCCACTGGCGCGGGGACAAGTCGGGAGGGTAGGGGGCGCGCCACGAACGGCGGAACCCGCGCGCCGCCCTCGGCCCCCCTCGGCCCGGGTATGGCCGGATTCGCCTGCGGGCGGGCGACTCGGGGAAGACCCGCGCATTCCGCGATGACCTCGCGAAAGAGACCGCCGGGCCCTGCCGAAGAGGGGCGGGAAGCCACTCTGGCCGAATCCGAGTACTTGCTTTCGGCGCGCAGGACCGGAAGTATCCGCTGACTGTGTCGGCTTTACGGTGACGACATAGATCATCTCCCGGTCGAGGGCGTCGAATGCGCCTAAGTTCGATCGCGTCATTGAACGCCGACGAGTCCGGTGTGTACGGTGGGGCGACCAGGTTCTCGATATTCGGTTACTTCTCGGTATTCCAGATTACGGGGGTTTGAGTGGCGGCCGAGTTAAGGGTGTGCATTGTCGGATTGGGGTCCCGAGGGTGCAGTGTCTTGGAACGGATCGTCGCTCTGGCGCGCTATTCCGCCGCCCTCTCCGCCGTGCGGGTGGACGTCGTCGATCCCCTCTCCTCGGGGCAAGGACTGCACGCGACCGATCAGCCAGACTATCTCCTCCTCAATACTCTCTGCGGCGAGATATCCATGTTCCCGGGGAAGGAGTCCGTGGGCGCGGAGAGCGCCCAGGAAGGCCCGGGGCTGTACGAGTGGGTCACGGAGCGCGGCCTGAGACTGGGCCCGGACGGCCGTACGGTGAGCACGACGGGCCGCGCCATCGCGCCGGACGACTTCCTGCCCCGCCGGGTGCTCGGCGAGTACCTGCGGTGGTTCTTCGAGCGGACCTGCCGCCTGGCCCCTGACCACGTACGCATACGACTGCACCGTTCCGCGGCGGTCGACCTGGCACCGGACGAGGAGACCGACACCACGAGAATCACTCTCGCGGACGGAACGCTCATCGAGACGGACTTCGCCTTTCTCACCCTCGGGCACGTCGGCAATGAACGGCCGGGAAAACTGCGGGGAAATCCGGGGACGGTACTGCGCCGCGTGACCGATCCTTATCCGCTGCCGGAGAGCGTGACGGCCGTGGAACCGGGCAGTTCGGTGGCCGTCGCCGGATTCGGCCTTTCGGCCATGGACACGGTCGCCGCGTTGACGGTCGGGCGAGGCGGAACATTCTCGCGGGAATCCGGCCGGGTCCGCTATCTGGCCGGTGGGGCCGAGCCGCGCATTGTGCTGTACTCCCGGTCCGGTATGCCTTTCCGGGTGCGGCCCAGGCGCCCGGAGATGACCAGCCGCTTCCAGCCCGTCGCCCTCACCCGTGAGGTCGTGGCCTCGCTGCGCTCGGCCGGCCCGCTGGACTTCGACGAGCGGCTCCTGCCGCTGCTGATGAGCGAGATGCGGATCGCCTACCACCGCTGCCGGACCCTGGTCGAAGAGGGGCCGGCCGCCGAGGAGGCGGTGGCCGCCGACCTCGTCCAGGCGGCTGCCTCGGGCAAACTGACCGCGGCGCTCGACCTGCTCGACCAGGTGCACGGCGACTTCGATCCGGCCGCCCTGTGGGACCCCTCCGCGACCATGGACCGGCGGGACAGCGCCTCGTACCAGCGCTGGCTCACCGACACCGTGCGCGACGATCTCGCCGAGGCCGACAAGGGGCTGACCCTCAGTCCGGTCAAGGCGGCCCTGGAAGCCGTCCGCGAGGTGCGCGACATCCTGCGCGACGCGGTCAACTTCCGTGGCCTGACCGGCTCTTCACTCGAAGAGTTCCTGTGCCGCACGGTGCCGTTGATGAACCGCGCCGTGGTCGGCCCCCAGAAGGAACGTTACGCCGAGCTCCTCGCGCTCGCCGACGCCGGAATCGTCCGCTTCCCCCTGGGGCCCGCCCCTCTCGTGGCCCCGGGACAAGGCGAGGACGCCGGCCGCTGGACGCTCGCCTCGACCCGCCTGGAAGAGCCGCACCACGAGAGCGTGGACTGGCTGTGCGCGGGCAACGCGCCCTGGCCCGCCCTGGCGGCATCGGCGAGCCCGCTGGTGCGCTCGCTGCACCGGCGCCGGGTGCTCAGCCCGCTCCTGCCCGGCAGCGACCGGGTCGCCACCGCCGACGTCGACGAGGCACTGCACCCCGTCGGTCCGGACGGCACAAGCCACCGGCGGCTCTGGCTGATCGGCCCGCTGACCGAGGGGGCCACGTTCTACAACCACCTCATCCCCACCCCGGGTTACTCCCGGGCCTTCGTCGACGCCCATCGCTGCGTCACGGACATGTTCGGCCAGTTCACCCGAGAACAGCGTGCGGATGACCCCGTACGCCCCGCGCCCAAGGAGACATCGTGCCTGTGAATTCCGTGTCCGCCGCCGACGAGCTCGCCAAGGGGCAGTGGAACGACGCCTACCGCCTCGACGGGCACGCCAACCTCTGGGGCGACCCGCCGGTGCCCTACGTGGTGAACGCCGCCAAGCTCTTCGCCGACCACTCGGCCTTCGTCGTCCTCGACCTGCCCTGCGGCGACGGGCGCAACCTGCCGCCGCTGGCGCAGGCCGCCACGGTGGTGCTCGCCGGTGACACCTCCCTCAACGCCATGGGCATCGCCCGTACGGTCGTCGCCAAGGCCGCCGCCGACAACGTCGTCTTCCACGAGACCGACGTCTTCGCCACCGGGCTGCCCGACGACTCCGTCGACGGCATCTTCTGCTGGGACCTGCTGGGACACCTCACCGAACCGGAGAAGGCGCTTCAGGAACTGCACCGCGTCTGCCGGCCCGGCGGCCACATCGTGGCCAACATGTGGACCATGGGGGACTGCCAGGTCGCCGACCCCGGCATGGTCGCCATCGGCCCCAAGGAGTACCGCGACCACGCCGACTTCTACTGCAAGTTCTACGACCGCCCCGACCTGGACGCCTACCTCGCCGCGTGCGGGCTGAGCGACGAGGTGAGCGCCGTGGAGCAACTGCGCTGGATGGAGCCCCCGCACGCCGGGTACCGCCCCTACTTCCACGAGCACGAGAGCCTCGCCTTCACCCTCCGCAAGAGGAGCCGGTAGCCCCTTGGACACACCACTGACCGGACGGATCGCTTCCGGGCCCCACCGGCTGCTCCACGACGAGGTGCTCGCCCCGCAGTTCGCCTTCGAGGTCGAACACCTCCTGCCGTGGTACGTGGCCATCGAGAAGGTCCTCGCCGTCGAGTACCGGCGCATGGGCATCCTCACGCCGGACCAGGCCCGCCGCATCGGCGTGGCCCTCCAAGGGGTCACCGCCGACACGCTCACCGCCGACCCCGAGCGCAACATGTCCGACATCGCCTTCGCCATCGAGCGCCAGGTGGACTCCCACCTGGCCTCCCCGGTCCCCGCCTGGCACGTGGACCGCAGCCGCAACGATCTCCAGGCCTGCGCGCAGGTCATGTTCGCCCGCCACCAACTGGCCCTGACCGCACGGTCGCTGCTTGCCTTCGGCCAGGCCGTGCACCGAGTGGCCGCGAAGCACACCGAGACGGTGATGCCCGGGTACACCCACGGCCAGGCGGCCCAGATCATCACCGCCGGCTACTACCTGGCAGCCCTGTCCGAAGAGGTGGTGGCAGCCTCCCGGCGGCTGCTGGCGACCTACGACGAGATCAACCGCTGCCCGCTGGGCGCCGGCGCGATGGCGGGCCAGGAGCTGGACTGGGACCGGGAGGGCGCCGCCGACCTGCTCGGATTCGAGGGGCCGCAGCCGCACGCCCTGGTCTCGGTGGCCTCACGGGGCTGGGCCTTGCGGATCACCGGTGAACTCGCCCAGTTCGGCACGGTGTTGAGCCGCTTCACCACCGACCTCATCGCCTGGGGCGGCAGCGAGTACGGCTTCATCGACCTGCCCGACGCCTACGCGGGCATCTCCTCGGCCATGCCGCAGAAGAAGAACTTCCCCCTCCTCGAACGCATCCGGGGCAGGACCGGGCACCTGGCGGCGTTCCACGTCGACGCCCTCACCGGGCAGCGGAACACGGCGTACTCGAACTCGGTCGAGGTGTCCAAGGAGGCGGGCGCACACATCCTGCCCGCCTTCCTGACCGCACGCTCCACCCTGGCCCTGGCCACCGCCGTCATGGAGCAACTGCGCTTCCGCACCGACCGGATGTCAACGGCCTGCGCCCGCGACTACTACGGCGGCTTCACCCTGGCCAACCGGCTGACGCTCGACGAGGGGGTGCCCTGGCGCACGGCGCAGGTGGTGGCGGGCGCGTACATCCTCGCCGCGCTCGAACAGGGGGCGGCGCCCCAGGACCTCCGACCCGACCTGCTCCAGCGGGTCGCCAAGGAGCACGGCCACGAACTGGGCGCACCCGAACAGGCGCTCGCGCAGGCATTCGACGTCGCCGCGAGCATCCGGCAGAAGCGCTCCTCCGGTTCGACCCGGCCCGCCGAGGTCCGCGAACTGCTCGCGGCGCAGGCGGACTTCTGGCGGGACACGGCGACGGCATGGGACACGAGGCAAGGGCGCGTACAGGACTCCATGACCGAGACGGACCGCCGGCTGGGCATCGCCTGAGCACGGCGGACGGGGGGAGGGCACAGCAGTGTTGAAAGACGCGGGCTTCGGCGCCGCCAACGGAACCTTCGGCGAGCTGCTCCAGGGGATGCTGCCGGACGCGCAGCGCTTCCTGGTGACCTTTCCCCTCGACACCTGGTCGACCGCCGTCTTCAGGCCGGCCGCGGGAGGCGGCGGCGTCTCGGTGCACCCGCCGGGCAAGGCCAAGTCGCGGCTGCTGGCCACCCGCATGCTGCGCGCCTACGGGCATGAGGTCGGCGGCACCCTGGAACTGAGCGGCGGCCTCGTGGAGGGCAAGGGCCTCGCCAGTTCCTCGGCGGACCTGGTCGCCACCGCGCGGGCCGTCGCCGACGCCCTCGGCGTGGACCTGGACGAGGAGACGACGGAGGAGTTCCTGCGCGGCATCGAACCCTCCGACGGTGTCATGTACTCCGGGATCGTCAGCTACCACCACCGTGAGGTGCGCCTGCGGGAGCGCCTCGGCTTCCTCCCGCCGCTGACCGTGATCGCCCACGACGCGGGCGGCATGGTCGACACGGTCCGCTTCAACCGCGCGGCGCCGACCCCCGACCGGCGTACACGGCACAGGTACGCGTCCCTGCTCGACGGCCTGTCCGCGGCGATCCGCTCCGGCGACCTGTCCACCGTAGGACGTATCACGACCCTCGGCGCCAAACTCCACCTGGGACCCCAGCCCGACTTCCGCTTCGACCGCATGAGGAAGATCTGCCGCGAGGTCGGCGGCCTCGGCCTGGTGATCGCGCACAGCGGCACCTACCTCGGCATCCTGCTCGGCGAGGCCCGCGACGAGGACCCGGCGCGCATCGAGCGGGCCCGCGCCTGGTGCGCCGAACTGCCGGGCACCGTCAGCGTCTTCCGCTCGCTGGGTGCGGACGCGTCCGCACCCTCACCCGCCACGCACCCCGCCGGCCACGCTGGAGACGAACATGCTCTTTGAGAGCGTCACGGACGCCATAGGTCACACCCCGCTGGTTCGGGCCGCCGTCGACGCGGCGGACGGCGTGGAGGTGTACTTCAAGCTGGAGTTCCAGAACCTGTACGGGATGAAGGACCGCGTCGCCCGCAACATCATCCTGCGGGCCCGCGAGCGCGGCGTCCTCGCCGAGGGCGCGCCCATCATCGAGAGCTCCTCCGGCACCATGGCCCTCGGCGTAGCCCTGGTCGGCGCGTCGCTGGGGCACCACGTCCACATCGTCACCGACCCCCGGATCGACCGGATCACCCTGGCCAAGCTCCGCGCCCTCGGCTGCGAGGTGCACATCGTGGAGGCGATGACGGGCGGCGGCTGGCAGAGCGCCCGACTCGAACTCCTGCACCAGCTGCGCGCCGACCTTCCCGGCGCGTTCTGGCCCGAACAGTACGAGAACCCCGACAACCCCGCCGCGTACCGCGCGCTGGCCGCCGAACTGCGCCAGGACCTGGGCGACTTCGACGTCCTCGTCGGGTCCGTGGGCAGCGGCGGGTCGCTCTGCGGCACGGCACGCGCACTGTCCAGGACGATGCCGGACCTCAAGGTGGTCGGCGTGGACAGCGTCGGGAGCGTCCTGTTCGGCCAGCCCGACCGGCCGGGACGGCGGCAGAGCGGGCTCGGCAACAGCCTGCTGCCGGGCAATCTCGACCGGCGGCTCATCCACGAGGTGCACTGGCTCAACGACCGGGAGGCGCTCACCGCCACCCGTGAACTCGCCCGGGAGCAGCAGATCTTCGCGGGCAACACCTCGGGCTCCGTCTACCACATCGTGCGGCACGTCGCCGCGCACGCCGAGCCCGGCACCCGGATCGTGGGCATCCTCCCCGACCGCGGCGACCGGTACGTCGACACCATCTACGACGACGCGTACTGGGCCGCCCAGGAGCTCAACGCGCTGCCCAGGTCGTCGTCCCCCGCACCGATCTCGGCGCGGGCCGGGGACGTCAGCGAGACCTGGTCCCGCGCCGCGGACATCGACCGCTCGGACGACAGGCAGCGGCTGCTGTTCATCGAGTCCAACACCACCGGCACCGGGATGCTCGCCCTCGAACTCACCCAGGAGTTCGCCCTGCGCCCCACCCTGCTCACCAACGACCCCGCGCGTTACCGGGGCCTGCCGGACACCGGCGCCGAGGTGATCACCTGCGACACCAACTCCCTGCCCGAGCTGCGGCGCACGATCCTGCGGGAGTTCCGCCGGGAGCAGATCGCCGGGATCACCACCACGAGCGACTTCTACCTCTCCCCCACCGCCGAGATCGCCGACTGGCTGGGCCTGCCGGGCAGTCCGGCCGACGCGGTGGCCGTCTGCCGGGACAAGTCCCGCAGCAGGCGGCGGCTGGCCGACGCGGGCATCCGGCAGCCCCGCTTCGCCGTGGTGACCGCCGGCGATCAGCTGGAGCAGGCGGTCACCGAGGCCGTGGCCCGCACCGGCCTGCCCTGCGTCGTGAAGCCCGTCGACGACAGCGGTTCGAACCATGTGCTGCTCTGTACGCAGGTGTCGCAGGCCCTTGCCCAGGCCCGGGTCGTTCTGGCCGAGGAGAGGAACGTACGCGGTCAGCGCACCGCGGGTGCCGTCCTGGTGGAGGAGTACCTCGACGGGCCCGAGTTCAGTGTCGAGACCGTCAGTCGGCACGGTGAGACCCACTGCCTGGGCATCGTGGAGAAGCACCTCGCCGGGCCCCCGTACTTCGTCGAACGCGGCCATGTCTTCCCCGCCCCGCTCCCCCGGGCCACGGCGGAGCACCTGACCGGTGCCGCCCTGCGTGCCCTGGAGGCGGTCGGTCTCACCGACGGCGCCGCGCACACCGAGATACGGCTCACCGCCGAGGGGCCCGTCGTGATCGAGATCAACGCGCGTCCCGCCGGCGGCATGATCCCCGAACTGGTCCGGCTGACGACCGGGCTGCGGATGCAGGAGCAGCAACTGCGGATCGCCCTCGGGCGTGAGCCGCACCCCGTGCCCGAACCGGACGGCGTCGCGGCGATCCAGTTCCTTCTCACGGACAGGTCCGGCATCCTGGCCCGGGTGGACGGAGTCGAGGCGGCTCGCGCGGTCGAGGGCGTCCAGCAGGTGACGGTGACCGCCTCGCCGGAACAGCGGGTGGGGCCCGCGCGCAACGCCTACCATCGGCTTGGGTTCGTGATCGCCCGGGCACAGACCGCCGAGGAAGCCGTGGCGGCCTGTGCGAAGGCGCGGACCGAACTCGAAGTGGTGGTGGAGGCTCCGAGAGCGGTGCAGGACAGGGATACGTGATGCTGGTGAGCAACACCGAGGTCGAGACCCCCGGGGAGACCGAGGCGGACTGGCCCCGGCAGCGGAGCGCGCTGCTGCGTGACTCGGTCGGCGTCGGGCTGGCGGTCGGCGCCCTCGGGCTCTCGTTCGGCGCGCTGGCGGTGACGGCCGGCTTCACCGTCGCGCAGTCCTGCGTACTGTCGCTGCTGATGTTCTCCGGAGCGTCGCAGTTCGCGGTGATCGGGGTCCTGGGGGCGGGAGGCAGCGCGCTCACCGGCGCCGCCACGGCGACGCTGCTCGGGGTGCGCAACAGTCTGTACGGCCTGTCGCTGTCCCGGCTGCTGCGGGTGCGCGGCGCGCGACGGGTGCTCGCCGCGCACCTGGTCCTCGACGAGAGCGCCGGCATGGCGATGGGCCGGCCGACGGAGCGCGCGTCGCGGCTGGCCTTCTACGGCACGGGCGTGGCGGTCTTCGTCTTCTGGAACCTGGCCACGCTCGCCGGGGCGATCGGTGCCGAGGCGCTGCCCGACCCGGCGGTCCTCGGCCTCGACGTGGCGTCGCCGGCCGCGTTCATCGCGCTCCTGATGCCCCGGCTGCGGGGGCCGCGCCTGTGGGCGGTGGCCGGAGGCGCGGCGGTGACGGCCGTCGCCACCACGCTCGTCCTGCCCGCCGGGGTGCCGGTGCTGGTGGCGGGTCTTGTCGCGTGCGTCACCGGGCTGCTGATGAGGCGGCGCCGCGCGGACGCGGCGGAGAGCGGGGGCGGCGAACAGGGGCGTGAGAACTGATGTGGACCGCGATCGTCCTCGGGGTGGCGGGGGTGTACCTCCTCAAGCTCGCCGGGCTGTACGTACCGGCTTCGGTCCTGGAGCGGCGGCAGGTGCAGACGATCTCCGCGCTGCTTCCCGTGGGGCTGCTCGCCGCTCTCGTCGCGGTGCAGACCTTCACCACCGACCAGCGTCTCGTGCTGGACGCCCGTGCACTCGGCTTCGGTGTGGCTTTCGTCGCGGCCTTGTTGCGGGCGCCTTTCCTGCTGGTGGTGGCGCTGGGTGCGGGGAGCGCCGCGCTCGTCAGGCTCTGGTGGTGACCTGCGAGGCGTAACCAGGGCGGGGCCTTCTCGGTATGCAGCATGCGCATCTCGCGCAGGCGGATCAGCACAGGGACACGGAAAGGAGAGGGGGGCGGGCCCGCTCGACGGGCGCCGCGCCTCCGAGCATCGATGGGGATCAGTCATCACGGCCGCACACATCGTCTGGACTGGGAGGACGCCACACTCAGGGAATGGGAGTGCACCGTCCTGTGGTCCGACCCGGCCGACCCGGAAGCGGGGGTCGTCCTGGACCGCTCCGCGTTCTACCCGGGCGGCGGGGGTCAGCCGCCGGACCACGGCGTGCTGATCTGGCAGGGCGTCCAGACCCGTGTCGTCGGCACCCGCAAGGGCGACGACCTCTACCTGCTGCCCGCCCCCGGAGATCCCGTGCCCCCGGTGGGCACCCAGGTCACCGGCGCGCTCGACGACGGGCGCAGGAGCTCTCTCATGCGGACGCACTCGGGCCTCCATGTGCTCTGCGGCACCGTGTTCCGGGACTTCGGAGCGCTGGTGACCGGCGGCAACATGCAGCCGGGCGAGGCCCGGATGGACTTCAACCTGCCCGAGGTGCCGCCCGGCTTCAAGCAGAGCCTGGAGGACGCGGTGAACGCGGAGATCGAGGCGGACCGGCAGATCGTGGTCCGGGTCCTGTCCAGGGATGAGGCGCAGGTGATCCCGGATCTGGTCCGTACCCAGTTCGTGGCGCCGCCGGACCTGCCGGAGGTCCGCGTGGTCGACGTGGTCGGCCTGGACGTCCAGGCCGACGGCGGCACCCATGTGGCGTCCACCCGTCAGGTGGGGCACGTGACCGTCACCAAGGTGGAGAGCAAGGGCCGCCAGAACCGTAGGGTGCGGATTCGGCTCGACGCTTGAGGGGGCGGGGGGCTCGGGAGCGGCCCGTGCGGGCAGGCGGGCTGTATCCCGGGGCCCCGTCCAGGGGACGTTTCCCGCCCCCGTTCGGCAGCCGCTACCGGCGGGAACGTCCGACCGGCAGCCCCTGGCGCGGTTCTGCGGCGAGGGAGTCCGCCAGTTCGCGCAGCTTCCGCATGAGGGACGCGGCCTCGGTCTGGTCGGCCCCGATGCACACGGCGCCGAACTTCCCCACCTCGGCGGTGGGGCTCATCATGTGCAGCACCACGCCCGTCGCGCGTTCGGGGTCCCAGCCCAGGGGCGAGCGCGTGACGGCTCGGATGAGCTGGGCCGGCCGCAGCCCTTTGTAACGGGGGTCCATGATGCTGTCCGATGCCTCGTACACCCGCTCCTGTTCCCCGGGCCCGCCGTGGGGCGCGGGGCCGCTGACGACCAGTCGGCCGTCCGGCGTGGCGCGTGTCCCGAGGAGTCCCGTGACCATGCCGAAGGCGTGTTTGGTGCCGGTGGACCTCAGGTTGATCTCGCATCCGAGGAGCTGCCAGGAGTCGCCGGTCCGCCTGGCCAGGAAGTCGACCCCGTAGTCGCCCCTTTCCACTCCCCGGTCCCGCAACGCCCGGCCGATGCGCAACCCGTAGTCGATGAGCGTGTGCCGGTACTCGGCGCTCGCCGGGAACCGGCAACCGACGTAACTCTGGCCGTGGTTGGCGAGCACCTGGTCGTGCGTGGAGACCGCCTCGGCCTCGGCCGCGTCGGTGATCCTGCCCTGGAAGCTGGGGCTGCGCAGGGTGTCGTCCTGGATCCACTCCTCCACGACGGCGCCGGTCCGCTCCAGGGTGCGTACGTAGTCGTCCCAGGTGATGTTGGTGTCCACCAGGGTGGCCCGGGGCAGTACGTCGAGCAGGCGTCGCACCAGCGTGGCGTCGTCCGCATCGGCGCCGAGTGAGGGTTCCACGTCGTCGAGGTCGAGGAGCGTGTTGCCGAGGCCGGCTCCGGAGGCGGGGTCGTCGAGTTTGACGACTACCGTACGGTGCCCCGCCCGTACCATCCGCGCCACTTCCTCGGCGAGGCCGTGCAGGGTGTCGCAGGGGGCGGGGGAACCGTCGGGGACGGGCACGCCGACCTCGGCGAAGATCCTGCGGCCGGTGTGTTTGGAGCCCAGCGGGATGTGGGACGAATGCGGCTGGTCGCCCGGGACTCCCAGCTCGCGGGCGTAGCGCTCCAGCGGTGCCGAGGGTTCGAAGTAGCACAGCCGGACGTCGGCACCGGTGCGCTGACGGCCGTTCAGGAAAGCGCGGATGGCCGCACGGACCTGTGCGGCCTGGGGGTTCTCCGCGTCGAGGACCTTCTCGCTCAGCCATCGGGAACCCGCGTCGTCCAGGCTCACGATGCGCACCCGGCCCCTCGCCTCACCGCAGTCGGCGCCCAGCAGTCCCAGGTAGTAGCCCACCTGTTCGTCGGCGTCCAGCACTCGCGGGGCGGCGACGTACAGGAGGTCCCCGTCGGACCGGCACACCGTGTCGATGATCGCCGAACCGAGCAGCCGCTCCGGGAAGTACGCGGCACCGGCCAGCCGTTTCAGGATCTCCGGGTCGCACTCCCGGCTCTGGATGTGGACATGGGCCGGGCGAGGGCGCGAGGCCGCCGTCATGCGGCCGCGCCGACGGCCGGGTCGTTGACCGGGTCGTTGACCGGCAGAGCGTGCTGGGCTTCCACGATCTTCTCCTCCACAAGGCCACTCCGTCACAGGAGAGAACGCGCGCCGCGATGCCGAAGGGACGGAAAGGCAGTAGCAGTTGGCAACTTTCTGTTACGACGCAAACGCAGAGCGTACGTTACCAGGGGCGATTCGCGTGACGGGTGAGAGGAACGGACGGCCCGAACGGCCGGTCTCCCCTGGCGGCCTCAGGACGTGCGGCAGCAAGCGGCCACCAGCAGCAGCCGGTCCCGAAGTGGGATCAACGCGAAGCCTGTAGGAGTCAGCGCTGCTCCTCAGCGTCGAGGCGTGCCAGCCCCTGTTCCCAGCGTTGTCGGCGTTCGTCTTGTGACTGCTCCCACCAGGGGGTGGCCCGTTCGCCCAGGGCGACTTTGGCCTGGTTCACGCGTGCGCGCGCGGCCCGCTCCGCCTGGGTGTCGCCCGCCGTCGTCGCGGAGCGCACCGCGCGGCGAGCCGCCATGAGGTGGTGGCGAAGGCGAGCGGCGATCTCCTCGGGGATCAGCGGGTCGGTCGCCCGCCATTTCCTACCCTTGATGACGACGAAGTGGCCGTCGGGGGTTTTCTCCGGTGACTGATGTGCTTCCACGTGAACGATTCTGCCCACTCGCGGCCTCCGCGGCCTGAAGCCGCTGCGGTACGCACGCCTCTTCCTTCAAACGGGTTGAAGCGATGTACGGGGCCCCATCCCTCACGGCGAGTTGGTCAGTCCTGCGCCACCTTCGCCGCGGTCACGTTCTCGATCACGCGGCCCAGTTTGGTCTTGGCCCGGGTCAGGTCCTGGATGCGTGCGGCGATGCGGTCGCGTTCGGTGATGAGCTGGTCGAGCATGGCGGGGGTCGCGACGCCGGTGCTCACGCACGGCAGGAGTTCGACGACCGTACGGCTGGAGAGGCCGGCCGCGAAGAGGTCCTGGATGAGCTGGACCCGCTCCAGGGCTTCGTCGGGATAGTCCCGCTGCCCACCGGGCGTCCGCGCCGATTCCAGGAGCCGCTGTTCCTCGTAGTAGCGCAGGGCCCGCACGCTGACCCCTGACCGCCTGGCGAGCTGCCCGATGCGCATGGCGCAGGTCGCTCCCTTCTCGCTCGTACCTCACGTCGACGTCACGTTCAGGCTAGCAATACCGGCTCCACGCTCGCCCCCGCCCGCTCGGCGACCTCACCCGCCCGTGCCCCCCTCCTCCAGCCGGGCGGCAGTTGGGGCTTGCACCTCACGTCAACGTCAGGTTTTAGAGTGACGAGCGTCGGACGAAGACGTCATTCCGGCCCGTCGAAGTGAGGCAGATCCTTATGCGCGCAGCCCGGTTCCACGAATACGGCGGAGCGGAGACTCTGATCATCGAGCAGGCCCCCGACCCCCACCCCGGGCCCGGTGAGATCCGTGTCCGGGTCGTGGCGGCCGGCGTCAATCCCATCGACTGGAAGCTGCGCGCCGGTGCCCTGCGCCAGTTGATTCCCCTTCAGCTGCCCGCCGTTCCCGGGCGCGACGGCGCCGGTGTGGTCGACGAGATCGGCGACGGGGTGCGCGGGGTGAGCATCGGCGACCGGGTCTTCGGGCTGGGCGGTGTCACCGGCGCGACCGCGGAGCTGCTCGTCCTCTCGGCCTGGGCGCACACCCCCGCCACGTGGAACGACGAGCAGGCCGCTGGTGCCGGTCTCGCCTCCGTGACCGCGATGGGGGGACTGAACGCGCTCGGCTCCCTCGCGGAGCGCACCCTTCTCGTCGAGGGCGCCGCCGGAGGCGTGGGCAGCGCGGCGGTCGAGATCGCGGTGGCGCGAGGTGCCACGGTGATCGGGACAGCCAGTGAACGCAATCACGAGTTCCTGACCTCTCTCGGCGCCGTTCCCACCACCTACGGTCCCGGCCTCGCACAGCGCCTCACCACCCTCGCTCCGCACGGCGTCGACATCGTGCTCGACACCGCGGCCTCCGGCTCCCTGGACGACCTCGTCGCGATCGCGGGCGCCCCGAAGCGCGTCGCGACGGTCGCCGACCACGCGGGCGGGCAGCGCCTGGGCACGCATGTGGTCAACGCGGAGAACGATTCCACTCTCCTGGCCGCCGCGGCGGAACTGGGTGAACAAGGCCGCTACACACCCCGTATCGCACAGGCCTACCCCCTGGAGCGGATCGCCGACGCCCACGCGCACGCCGAGCGCGGACGCACCCGAGGAAAGATCGTGATCTGCGTCTGAGCGGGCCGATCTCCATGGCGCCTCGTCGGGTCTCCCCGGCACCGGCTGGAGTCAGAACCGACCTGCAAGTGCCGTCAACCGCCGGTCCTGGCACAGGCCTTGGACCGGCAGACGGAAATCTGAGCCTCGGCTGCCGATATCCTGCGTGGCGTGATCAACTCGTATGCGGGCCTCGACGACGTCGGAGTAGCGATAGCTGCGGCACGTGCCGGCGCGGACGTGGTGCGCGACCTGTACGGCCAGCGGCTCGCCCGCACGGAGAAGGGTGCCGGGGACTTCGCCACCGCAGCCGATGTCCGTGCGGAGGAGAGGATCCTCGGCATCATCCACGCTGCCCGGCCCGACGACGGTGTCCTCGGTGAAGAAGGCGGACAGCGGGGTGCCGCCGGGACCGCGCGCCAGTGGTTGGTGGATCCCCTGTGCGGCACGCTCAACTACGCCGTCGGCAACATGCTCGTGGCCGTCAACGTGGCGCTGCGCGGCGGTGCGGCCGCAGTGGCCGATCCGTTCAGTGGCGAGGTCTTCTTCACCGACGGGGTGACCGCCTGGGTGCGACACCATGGTGCCGATGCCCGGCTGGTGCCCTCGTCCGCCACCCGACTCGTGGACGTGAACCTGGATCCGCCGTTCCCCAGCGCGCCGGGCTTCCGGGCTGTGGACCTGCTGGCCCAGCACCAGTTCGTGGCACGGTTCCGGCCCCGGGTCGTGTCGACGACTCTGGCGTTGGCCTGGGTCGCCGCCGGCAAGCGCGCCGCATACGTAACGGATGGCGCCGATCTGTCCGGGAGCGTGCATTTCGCTGCCGGCATCGCTCTGTGCCAGGCGGCCGGCTGCGTGGTCACCGGGATCGACGGTGCCCCGATCGGACGGACAGACCGCGGACTTGTGGTGGCCGCCGACGGCGAAAGCCACCAGCTGCTGATGTCGATGATCCGTAGTTGAAGCCGCGCCACAGACACAGCAACTGCGGCGCGACCACGGTGGGTTACTGGCGGAGGATCATCTCGTGGAGTGGTGAACCGTGCTTGCGGACGGCCAGCCGGGAGAACGGCTCGGCGGGCGTCCGGCGCGGGCAGCCCCGCCGCCTCACAGATGAAGCGCCTGCCCGTCAGCCGGCTCAGGGTTCCACGGCCGGTCGTCGCTCCGTGCCGCTCTCGCCGCGCAGTCGCCGGCGCAGTGCCGCGAGCCGCGGATGGCGCTCGCTGAGCTCCGCCGAGCGGCGGTCCAGCTCCTGCATGAGGCGCTCGGTGCGCTTGTCGAGGTCCAGCTCGTCGAGGATCCGGTCGATCTCGGCGAGCAGCGCGCCGTGCAGCTGCCACTGCCGGGGGTGCTCCCGCACGTCCTCCAGCAACAGGTCGGCGACCCGGTCCCGGGTGGCCCGGCTCGCGGCCAGGGCGGCGGTCAGCCGTTCCTCGGCCTCCTCCGCGTTGGCCGCCACCTGGGTGGTGATCAGCCGGGCGAAGCTCTCGAGGGCCTCGGCCATCTGCTCGAACAGCTTCTGGAGGTCGGCCGACACGTCCGGTGGGAACAGTGACTCCTCCGTACGGAACTTCGCCAGGTCGGTCAGGCTTCGCGTCAGCACCCGCAGCACCACCGCGCAGATCTCCAGGGTGTCCAACCCCGTCCGCAGCACCACCCGGGACAGCAGCCCCTCCCGTACGCGCGGGTTCATCCGCAGGCTCTCCTCCGCCTGCCGCAGGGAGGCGTCGACCTCCACGATGTCGTGGTCCAGCTGCCGCGCCTCGTGCAGCCGGGCGGCCGCGTGCGGGAAGGGCAGGTGGCCGCCGGCGATCTCCGTGCCCATGGTGCGGAGCATCTGGCCCATCCCGCGCGCCAGCCCGTCGATGGACGTCCCCGCCGACTGCGTCCACACCGGGGGCGCGAACAGCAGATTGAACAGCAGGCCCACCCCGGCGCCGATCAGCGTCTCCAGGACCCGGTGCCAGGCCGCCGACGCGGCCTGGGAGACGCCGAGGACCAGCATCGCGCTGATCGCCACCTCGGGCACGAACTCGTTCACCCGCACGAAGCGGCCGATGATCAGCGAGGTGAAGATCGTCAGGCCGAGGCTCCACCAGGTCAGCCCGACCAGGGCGGTGAACCCGATGGCGATGAGGACCCCGACGACGACGGAGTTCACCCGCCGGACTCCGGTGGTGAGCGTCGCGTAGAGGGTGACCTGGACGACGAGGAGAGCGGTCAGGGGGGCGGTCAGCGGAGCGGGTTGCGCGGGCAGGAACTTCAGCGCGACACCGAAGGAGATGACGGCGGCGGCCGTGGACCGCAGCGTCTGCGCCGCGACGGGTTCGGTGGTCCGCCGCACCAGTTTGATCACGGGTGCTGATACATCCGGCATCTCCTTCACGTGCCCGATCATGATCGCTTCACCGCGCTTCGGCACCTGGAAGCCCCCGGACGCCTGCCCGCACCGCCCGCCGCGCAGTGCGGCCGGGAGCCTGACTCCCGCTCCCGTGTGGGCCATGGGCATCCGTGGAACACGTCCCGTGTCGTTGCCCGGGAACCGCGCAGGTTCGGTTCGAGGAGGTCGTGTGTCACACCCCCCGCACATGGATATGGACATGGATTCCGTCTACGCCCGCATCGAGCGGGAGGTCGCCGCCCGCGCCGACCGGCTCTGGGAGGTGAGCCTCGCGCTGCACGGCGAACCGGAGACCGCCTACGAGGAGCATCGCGCCGCCCGGCTCCTGGCGGACGAGCTGGAACGGGAGGGGTTCCGGGTGGAGCGGGGCGCCGCGGGGCTGCCGACCGCCTTCGTCGCCCGTACGGGCACGGCGGCCACCGCCGAAGGGCGCCCGCGCGTCGCCCTGCTGATGGAGTACGACGCGCTGCCGGAGCTGGGGCACGCCTGCGGGCACAATCTGATCGCGGCGGCGGGCCTCGGGGCGGCCCTCGCCGCGCGGGCCGCGCTCGGTGACGCCGGGGGGACCCTGCTGGCGGTCGGGACGCCGGCGGAGGAGCGTGGCGGCGGCAAGGTCGCGGAGGTGGCGGCGGGCCTGTTCGACCGGGTGGACGCGGCGCTGATGTTCCACCCGGGCGTGTACGACTGGTCGTGGGCGCCCCTGACGGCGAGCGCGCAGGTACGGATCGGCTTCCACGGCAGGGCCGCCCACCCGACGGGCAACCCCACGGAAGGCATCGACGCGTTGGGGGCTCTGATCCAGCTGTTCAACACGCTCGGCGTCCTTGACCGGCGGCTGCCCGCGGGCTCGCACGTCCAGGGCATCGTCACGGAGGGGGGCCGGGCGACGAACATCGTTCCCGAGTACGCGGAAGGACTGTTCGGCCTGCGCGGCGCGACCGCCTCCGCGCTGGCCGACCTGATGGAGGAGCTGCGCTCATGCGCCCAGGGCGTCGCGCTGGCCACCGGGACGAAGGCGGAGGTCGCCGAAGTGGCCGCCCGCTACGAGCACTTCCGCGACAACGACGTGCTCTCCGGGCTGTTCGCGGGCCACCTGGAGAGGGCCGGCATCCGGCTGACGGAACCCGAGGCGGGGGTCTATCTGGGGTCCTCCGACATCGGCAACGTCAGCACCCGGGTGCCCGCGATCCATCCGTTCGTGGCCATCATGGGGCCGGACGGCTCGGACCACACGCCTGAGTTCGCCGCGGCGGCCGCCGGGCCGCGCGGTCGCGAGGTCATGCTGGCGGCGGCGTACGCGCTGGCGAGCACGGCGGCCGACGTCCTGCTCCGTACGGATGTGTCCGAGCGGGCCTGGTCCGGCCACCGCCGGAAGGCGGCGGCAGGACGGTGAGGGAGGACCGGCGTCCCCGCAGGTGCCGCCGGTCGTCGCGGCACGGCGCCGGGCCGCCGCCGCGGTTCAGTCCTCGACGGCCACCCGCACGCTCTTGACCTCGGTGTCGGCGGCGTCCGGCACGACCATGCCGGCGTCGACACCGGTGCGCAGATAGCGGACGACCTCGGCGTTGAGACGTTCCCCGGGCAGCGCCGCGGGGATGCCGGGCGGGTACGGGGTGAGCATCTCCGCGGTGATCCGGCCGATGGCCTTCTGCCACGACACCTGCTCCGTCGGCCCGAAGTACGCGTCGCGCGGGAGCTGGACCTGTTCGAGCCGCAGCCGTTCGGGGTCCGGGACCTCGACCTGCTCCGCGGGCCTCAGCTCGTCCGCGTGCGCGGCGACGTCCCGCAGCCCCGCGAGGAGGGTCTGGGCGGAGTCCTCGTCGTCGGCGTGGGTCAGCTGGGCGCTGATGCGGCGGTGGTCGCACAGGTGGAGGTTGATCTGGTGGTGCTCGCGCAGCCAGTCGGCCGCGCGATAGCCCGTCGTACCCAGCGCGGTGATGTCGACGATGATCTGGAGCGGGTCCATGTCGGCCGCGCGGCCGGGCCCGCAGAAGTCGTTCCGGCCGTGTACGCGCATCCCGTCGATGCGGGCGATCCGGGTCCGCAGGGAGGCGGCGAGGGCGAGCGCGTCGTCGTAGAGGGCGCGGCCGTGCTCCACCATCTGGCGCCGCCAGCCGTCGAGGGCGGCGTACAGCAGGACGGAGGGGCTGGTGGTGCCGAGGAGGTCCTCGCGGCTCTTGAGCACCTCGGGGTCGATCAGGTCGCCCTGGAGGTGGAAGACCGAACCCTGTTCCAGGCCGGAGCCCATCTTGTGCACGGAGGTGACGCAGACGTCGGCTCCGGCGTCCATGGCCCAGGTCGGCAGGTCGGGGTGGAAGGGCAGGTGGGCGCCCCAGGCCTCGTCCACGATGAGCGGCTTGCCCCGCTGGTGGCAGACCTGCGCGATGGCGGCCAGATCCGAGCAGGTGCCGTACGGCGTGGGCGTCGTCACGAGGGCGCCCCTGGCGTCCGGGTGCTCGGCGAAGGCCGCCTCGAACGCCTCCGCGGACGGGGGGTGTGCCAGATGCCGCTCGGGGTCCCACTGCGGGGCGACCCAGATGGGCCGGATGCCGGAGAGGATCAGCCCGGAGACCACGGCCTTGTGGGCGTCGCGCCCGACGAGCAGCTTCTCGTGCGGTCCCGCCACGGACAGCATGGCCGACTTGACCGACAGCGAGCTGCCGCAGGGCGAGAAGAAGGTGTGCTCCGCGCCGACGGCGTCCGCCATGAGGGCCTGCGCCTTTTCGAGGACGCCTCGGGAGGACGTCCGGTCGTCCAGGCCGCTGGTCGCCAGGACGTCCGAGCGGAACACCGCGTCCCCGAGGACCTCACGGACCCGTGGATCGGCGCCGCGCCCCTGCTTGTGGCCCGGCGGGGTGAAGGGGGTCTGCCCCTCGGCGTGGTAGGCGGCCAGAGCTTCGAGTACCGGCGCTTTCGAGTGGTCCATAGGGTGCGGTTGCCCTTGACCCGAGAGGCGGAAACGGTGCGCCGCCGCGGTGCGGCCGGGCGGGTGAGCCCGGCCCGGCGCACCGCGGCCCGCGGCCGCGGGAGCGTCAGCGGCGGATGACCGAGCGGATCCAGGAGAGCTGCTGGGAGACCTCTCCCGCCTCGGCGCTCTTCTCCCGGTCGGAGCCGTTGAAGACACCGACGAGGGTTTCGGTGCCGCGCGGGCCGACCGTCATCACCGGGCCGCCGGAGTCGCCCCCGGCGGGAATCCCCTTCACCTTCTTCATGCAGAAGTCGGGGCCGCCCGGCGCAGTGTGACCCGCGCACATGGGGTCGTCCGCCCGTACGACCTTCAGGTCCGACTGCTTGAGGACGGGTGACTGGCAGGCGCTCTCGTCCGTCGTGCAGGTGGCGCCCCATCCGTACTGCCGCACGATCTGGCCGCGGCGGACGCCGACCGTGGACAGGCGCGCCGTGGGGACGTTCATCGGCGGGACCTTGACGAGCATCATGTCGGCGTGCGCGCTGCCCACGCGCTTGCCGGGCAGGGGCCGGACCGTGGTGCCCCTGCGCATGTCGAGATTGCCGACCCGGAAGGAGATCCGCCGGTCGGGGACCGGCCGCGCCTGCTCGTAGAAGCAGTGCGAGGCGGTGAGGATCCACTGCCGGGAGACCGCGGTCCCGGTGCACGCCGGTTTGCCGTCAACGAGCATCCGTACCGCCCACGGGCCGTAGGTGCTCTTGGTCCCGCCGATGACGGCGAAGGCCGGGGCGGAGGACAGCACCTGGCCCGCGACCAGCGCCAAGGCGGTCAGCAACAGGGCATGAAAGCGACGCATTACGCAGAACAACTCCTCGTGGAGGGCCACAGCCGTACAGGTAGTCAGGCCGTACGGACAGTCAGAGAGCCCTCGGAGGCAAAGCGTTCCGTCCGAGCCCTAGGAGATTCGAGCCCTACGAGATCCGAGCCCTACGAGATCGGACCCCGTGTCATTTCTCGCGCCCGCCCGGCCCGCTGCCGCGGCCCCGCCCGCCACGCGGGTGCCACAGGCGCAGCCAGACGTCCCGCGCGTGGCGCCCCGCCTCCGCGCGGCTGCGCGCCACCATCTCGCGGGCCTCGTCCGGCGTCTCCACCATGGGCCCCGATCCGCGCAGCGGCCGTCCGGCGGTCTCGTGCAGGAAGAACGTCGACGCCAGTCCGATCGCGCCGGCCACCATCAGGTAGAAGGCGGGCACCAGCGTGTTGCCGGTGGTGTCGACCAGGTAGGAGGCGAGCAGCGGGGTGGTGCCGCCGAAGAGGGAGACGGAGATGTTGTACGAGATGGACAGGGCGCCGTAGCGCAGACGCGTGGGGAACAGGGCGGGCAGGGTGGCCGCCGCCGTGCCGGCGAAGCAGACGAGGAGCAGGCCGAGGATCGCGCAGCCGAAGGCGGGCATGAGGATGCCGCCTTCGCGGATGAGGAGGAAAGCCGGGACGGCGAGCACGATCAGGGCGATGCTGCCGGCCATGAACATGGGGCGCCTGCCCCACCGGTCCGAACTGCGGCCCACGGTGGTGATGGCGAGCGCCACCAGCAGCATGGTGGCGAGCACCAGCAGTTGCGCGGTGGTGTCGCTCTCCCCCAGTGTCACCGTCATGAACGTGGGGAGGTACGACGTCACCATGTAGTTCGTGACGTTGTAGAGCAGCACCAGTCCCATGCAGATCAGCACCGCCTGCCAGTGCCGGGTGAAGATCTCCTTGAGGCGGCCCTTGCCGGACTGGCGGGCCTGTTCGACGGGGTCGCTCTCGCCCCGCCGGTGGACGACTTCCCGTTCGGCCGCGGCGGAGGCCGCCTCCTGCTGGAAGGCGGGCGTCTCCTCCAGCTTCACGCGCATGTACAGGCCGATGAGCCCGAGCGGTCCCGCGACGAAGAAGGGGATGCGCCAGCCCCAGCTCTCCAGGCCGTCGGTCCCGAGCGTCAGGGTGAGGACGGTGACCAGGCCGGAGCCCAGGGAGTAGCCGATGAAGGTGCCGAAGTCGAGCCAGCTCCCGAGGAATCCACGCCGCTGGTCGGGCGCGTACTCGGCGATGTAGGTGGTCGCGCCGGCGTATTCGCCGCCCGTGGAGAAGCCCTGGACCAGCCGGCACAGGAGGAGCAGCAGCGGGGCGGCGAACCCGATCGAGGCGTACGAGGGCAGCAGGCCGACCGCGAAGGTGCTCACGGCCATCATGATCATGGTCGCGGCGAGCACCCGCTGTCTGCCGATGCGGTCACCGAGCGGGCCGAACACGAGGCCGCCCAGCGGACGGACGAGGAAGGCGGCGGCGAAGGTGGCGAAGGTGGCGACGACCTGGGCGCCGGGTGAGCTGGACGGGAAGAAGACCTTGCCGATCGTGCCCGCCAGATAGGCGTAGACGCCGAAGTCGAACCACTCCATGGTGTTGCCGAGCGCGGCGGCCGTCACCGCGCGTCGCACCTTGGGGCGGTCGGAGACCATCACGTCCTCGGCACTGAGCGCCTTCTTCCGGCGGCGCAGCAAGGTGCGCGCCATCCGGTCCGTCGCCGAACGCGACGAGCGCGCGGTGTCCGCCTCCGGCCCACGGGAATGGCGGGCCTTTCCCCGCGGAAGTCCCCGCGGAAGGCCTTTCACCATGGAGCTTTTCTCCTCTTGTCGCCCGAGAAAAAGCTGTATCCACGCAAAATTAGGCCTAACCGGAAAGACCGGCAAATCGCCCATCGGCCGGGGTGGCGCCGGGGGCGGGCCGGGAGCACAGGCCGTGGTCCGGACGGGTTACCACGATGCGCTATAGTAGATCTTGAACTGGTCGCCGCGGTCGCGGTGAGCACTCACGCGTCGGTGGTCCAAGGAAAGACGCCCCGCTTCCTGCGGGGAAATGCAGGTGCAAGGCCTGCCCGGCGCTCCACAAAGGGCCCGTCCGCGTACAGCGCGGACGGGCCCTTCGCGTGGGCGTACCCGGAGGGGGCGGGCGGTCAGACCTGGCCGCGCCAGGCGCCCGTCTCGGCGCCGCCGCGCTCCTCGATGAACTTCTTGAACCGCTTCAGGTCACCGGTGACCTGCCGCTTCACGAAGCCGAGCTTGTCGCCCACCGTCTCGGCGAGCCCTTCGGGGTCGTAGTCCATCTGCAACATGACCTTGGTGCGCGCTTCGTCAAGGCGGTGGAAGGTGACGACGCCCGCCTGCTTGGCCTGCCCGTCGACCGTCGTCCACGCCACGCGCTCGTCCGGGATCTGCTCCGTGATCGTGGCGTCGAACTCCCGCTCCACACCGCCGATCTTCGTCACCCAGTGGGTCAGCTTGTCGGAGCGCTGCTCGATGCGCTCCACACCGTCCATGAACTCGGGGAAGGTCTCGAACTGGGTCCACTGGTTGTACGCCGTACGAACCGGAACGTCGACTTCGATGGATTCCTCGACCTGCGACACGGATGACACCTTTCCTTGGGGAACTCGTGGAACTCGCTCAGGGTCCTTCTGCGTCGGGCCCTGGGCACTGCGTCGTTTCCTTCTCCGCGAGTGCCCGGGACCTGTGCTTTCACTCCTACCACCGGAGCATGGCGAGCGCCCGCACCGCGTCGTACGCCATCCGTCCCGGGGGCCTCGCCGCGGCTGCCGCTGCTTGATCATGTGAGTGATCGCAAGCCTACGCATGCGCCGCTTCCGCGACCCCCGGCGGTAATTGCCGTGCCAACCTCTTGCGCCACCGGCAACTCCTCTGCCACATTCACCCATGCCAGCGATGGCATGCACGCGTCATGAGCAACCCCGCCTCTGTCGCGCGCACCGCGTCTGCATAGGTATGCAGCGCTGTCCTCATCCAGGACGTCTCACCCCCACACGATGGAGACGAACATGCGTATATCCAGACTGGCTCCCGCGCTCGCGGCCACCGCGCTCGCCGTTCTGGGACTGGCCCCCACGGCCGCGGCCCAGACCCCGGCCAACGCCCCCGCCGCCGCGCCCGCCGCCGCGCCCGTCGCCGCGTCCGCCGAGGGCCAGCAGCCGATCATCGGCGGTGGCTACGCCGGCAACGCCCCCTGGGCGGCCCGGCTCTTCTCCAACGGCCAGCAGACCTGCAGCGCCTCGATCATCGCCCCCACCTGGATCCTCACCGCCAAGCACTGCGTCAGCGGCGGTGGCCTCTCGTTCCGTATCGGCAGCCTCGACCAGACGACCGGCGGCACCGTGGCCAACGGCGTCAGCGTCTACACCCACTCGGGGGCGGACCTGTCCCTGGTCAAGCTCGACCGCTCCGTGGCGGGCACCTACGCCCGTCTCGGCACCCCGGGCTCCGTCTCGGTGAACCAGACCGTGCAGGTGTACGGCTGGGGAGCGACGTCCCAGTGCGGTTCGGAGATCAACTGCCAGTCCCGGCTCCTCAAGGTCGCCAACGTCGTCGTGACCGGCGGTTGCCGCGACGCCTACCAGGGGCAGGCGATCTGCGCCCGTCGCGGCGACGGCATCACGGCGGGCGGCGACTCCGGCGGCCCGATGATGGCCAACGGCGCGCAGGTCGGCGTCGCCTCCACCAGTGACCGCCAGACCACGACCGCGTACACGAACGTGACCGCGTACCGCTCCTGGATCCAGAGCATCGCGGGCGTCTGACAGATCCTCCGGGGACAGCGCTCCCGACCCCCGTCGAGTCCGCCTCCGCGCGCCCGCCGCGCGGAGGCGACACGTCTCTACGGAGACGGCCCGTACAAGGGGTGGCCCGGAAAAGGGTGGTCCGGGAACCATGGGTGCCGACAGGTCAGTTGCGGGCTCGCCGCGGGTGGCGGGCCGCACCGTCCGGGTCCGGGTCCACCCGTTGGACGCGGGCACGCCGCACGACCTTCGGCCCCACCTCCGCGGCCTCGCGGACCAGCGCGGGACCGTCCCAGTCGGTGGGCCAGCCGTGCCACAGCCGCAGCTTGCCGTCCACGACGACCGCGGTGATCTGATCCCGGCCCGAGAGGCGGACCAGCTCCCACGACAGGTCGTAGGACGGGGTGAGTTCGGGCACCCGGAGGTCGACCAGGAGGAAGTCGGCGGCCTTGCCGACGGCGATCTCTCCGGTCACCTTGCCCAGCCCGAGGGCGTCCGCGCTCAGGGCGGTGGCATGGGCGAGCCACACACGGCCGGCGCCGCACGAGGAGTCGCCGGACATCAGACCGTACGTCAGGCGCTGGGCGCTCTCGGCGGCGTCCACGAGGCGGAAGCCGTCACCGCGAGTGCCGTCGGTGCCGGTGCCGAAACGGATGCCCATGCTCTGCCACATCAGGGCGTGCGCGACGGCGTTGCCCTTCCAGGCGCTGGCCACCGGGTTGTAGCTGACGGCGGCACCGGTGTCGGCGAGCATGCGCATCTCGTCGGGGGTGAGCAAGGTGGCGTGGGCGCCCAGGGTATGGGAGTTGAGGGCACCGATGTGGTGCAGGTACGACACCGGGCGGCGCCCCACGCTCTTGAGCGAGCGTTCCACCGCGGCCAGGTGTTCGTTGACGTGGATCTGGAAGACCGCGCCGGCGTCCGCGCACAGCTCCGCCGTCCTCTTCAGCACCTCCGCGGTGGCGTCCTCGGGGACGGGTATCGCCAGGGAAGGGTGGATGAGCCGCGAGCCCTGGAAGCGCTCCAGGTGTTCCTTGCCGCCCTTGCCGTCGGAGACGACCTTGGCCAACACGCAGCGCAGCCCCGCCTCCTCGGCGGCCTTCGCGACGACGCCCACGTCGACGGGTGCGCGGGTGCCGGCGTCGGCGGCGGTCGTGAACCCGCCGCGCAGCGCCTCCAGGGCGGCGAGCTTCGCCGACAGGTGGGCGCTCTCCTCGTCCAGGGCGTGTTCCAGCGGCTCCCAGACGGTCTTGAAGATCTCCGACGGCTGCCCGAACGCCTGCGCCTTGCCGAAGCTCTGCGTCAGGTGGTGGTGGGCGTCCACGAAACCCGGCATCAGCAGATGGCCCTTGAGCCGTACCGTACGGGCGTTCCGGTGCGCGTCGGTGAGTTCGCGGACGGGTCCGACGGCCCGGAAGGTGCCGTCCTGGACCAGGACCGCGCGGTCCTTGACCGGTCCTCCGGGCAGCAGGACGACGTCCGGTACGAACAGCAGCCGCTTGGCGCGGAGGTCCTCGGGGCCGAAGGTGTCGTGACGGCGGTGACCGTCCTCGGCGCCGTGGCCGCCCTCGCGCCCGGCGGCCGCCGCCGGTGCAGCTCCGGCGGCTCCCCACAGGCTCCCGGCTCCGACCAGTCCGGCCCCGACGACGAACCCGCGACGATCCACGCCGGGCATCCCGCCGTCCTCGTCGGGTGACGACCCGTCCTGCCACGTCTGCTGCGCCACCGCACACTCCTTCGTGTTCGCACAGGGAAGGCCCGGCCACGCGGGGCGGCCGAGCCGGGGACGCCGACCATAAACGAGCCCGGAATGTGGAACAAGAGTTTCGGCAGACGGAAAAGAGGGGGAACCTTCGCCTTCGGCGCCCACGCCGAAAGTCGTCCACGCATGCGTTGACCCCGCGCGTGCTCCGCGCTTTGATCGCGTCAGCCCCGCGCACCGACAGTGCGCCCTCACCCGAGTCCTCGACCCCACACTCTCCCGAAGGGGAACCGCCCGATGAGACCTGCCTTACGCATCTCGACGACCGCCGCCCTCGCGGCCGCCCTCACCTGCCTGACCTGGCCCGCGGGAGCGGCGAGCGACGAGCGGACCCCGCGCACCGAACGCATCAGCGTGGCGCCCGACGGCTCCGGCGGCAACTATCACTCGGTGGATCCGTCCGTCAGCGCGGACGGTCGGGTCGTCGCCTTCATGTCGTCGGCGACCAACCTGCTGCCGGGAACGGTTATGCCCAACAACGTCTTCTACCGGACGGCTCCCGGTGCGCCCCTCAAGCGCGTCGTGGTGCCGGGCGAGTCGACGATGGCACCCCGCCTCTCCGATGCGGGCCACCACCTGACGTTCACCTCGTACTCGGCCACGACGCAGAAGTACTCCGTCCACGTGATGGACCTGCGCTCCGGGCGCGTCGAACCCGTGGCGCCCGAGCTGCCGGGCGGCTTCCGCGCGGACCACGGCGCCGCCCCGCTCAGCGCGGACGGACGGTACGTCGCCTTCGTGGCCAAGACCGCCACCGACGAGAACGGGGTGTCCCGCTGCCGGATCATGCTCATGGACCGCGGGACCCAGCGCCTGTGGCGGGCCGGGCCGGCCACGAAACGCGACTGCCAGGACGTCTCCATGAGCGCCGACGGCCGCAAAGTGGCCTACCGGGTCGGCTACTCCGGGGCCTCCGACGACGACCAGGCGGACATCCTGGTGTACGACCGAGTGACCGGGCGGACCGAACAGGCCGATGTCACGTACGACGGGTCACCGGCCGACAGGTCGGCGCTCTCTCCGGTGCTGAGCGCCGACGGCTCCAAGGTCGGCTTCAGCTCGGTGGCCACGAACCTGGTCCCGGGCACCGATCCGAACGGAGACACCGGTACGTCCTGGAACGCCTTCGTCCGCGACCTGCGTACCGGCGCGCTCCAGCGCTACGACGGCCACTCCCCCACCGATGTCACCCTGCTGTCGGACCTGTCGGCGAACGGCTCCAAGGTGCTCCTCAACACGGCCGACGCCGAGCACAGGACGCTGGGGCTGATCCTGCGCGATCCGCGTACCGGCCAGGAGGAGCTGCTCTCGCCGGGACAGGACGGCAAGCCCGTCACGGTGGGCCGGGCCGCACTCAGCACGGACGAGTCGACGGCCGTCTTCGACTCCTACCACCCCGGTCTGGTCCCCGAGGACACCAACCTGATCGGTGACGTCTTCGTGCGCACCCTGTCCTGAGCCGCCACGGCGTGACGCGGGCGGCTCGCGGGTCACAGGAATCGGCGTATGGGTGCCACGGCCACCTCGCGCAGCCGTTGCGCGGCCGGGCGGTGCTGCCAGCGGGCCTTCTCTATCCGCTCGCTGACCTGGAGGTCCTCGTCGAAGTGCTGGTCCAGGGTGGCGGTGAAGTTCTCGTCGAGCACGGCGAGCATGACCTCTTCGTCGTGGTCGAGGGAGCGGCGGTTGAAGTTGGTCGAGCCGATCAATGAGGCGACCTGGTCGACGGTGATGACCTTGGCGTGCATCATCGTCGGCTGATACTGGTAGATCTTCACGCCGCTGGTGAGCAGATCCTCGTAGTGGCGCTGGCCGGCCAGCTGGCAGACCCGCTTGTCGGTGTGGGGGCCGGGAAGCAGGATCTCCACCTCGACGCCCCGCCGGGCCACCGCGCAGAGCAGCTCGATGAAGTAGGCGTCGGGCGCGAAATAGGCGGTGGCCAGGCGGAAGCGCTGCTGCGCCGTTTCCAGCATGACGCGGACGAGGGTCTGCATGTCCTGCCAGCCGAAGCTGGCCGAACCCCGCACGACCTGCACGATCGCTTCGCCGTGCGGCTGGTGGCCGGTGAAGCGGTCCCGGTCGTCGAACAGGACGTCGTGGCACTCGGCCCAGTTCTGGGCGAAGGCGGCGGCGATCCCGTCCACGGCGGGGCCGCGGACCTGGACGTGGGTGTCGCGCCACTCGTTCTCGTTGCGCGCGTCGCCGCACCACTCCTCGGCGATGCCCACCCCGCCGGTGTACGCCGTGTGCTCGTCGACGACCAGCACCTTGCGGTGGCAGCGGTGGTTCTGTTTCAACGGTGACAGGTACAAAGGCTTGCGGAACCAGGACACCTCGGCCCCGGCGGACTCCATCAGGTCCAGCAGGTCCTTCTCGATGAGACGACTGCCGAAGCCGTCCAGGAGCAGCCGCACCCGCACCCCGGCGCGGGCCCGGTCGGCCAACGCGTGGGCGAACTGGCGGGCTATCTCCCCTCGCCAGTAGACGAACGTCATCAGGTCCACGGTGTACTCGGCCCCGCGGATGGCCGCCAGCATCGAGGCGAAGATCTCGTCGCCGTTGCGCAGCGGGACCAGGGCATTGCCCTCGGTCGCGGCGATGCCGATCAACCGTTCCAGGCGCCGTCGCATCCGCTGCTTGCGTTCGGTCACCGACGGATCCGTCGGCGCCGAGGGCACGGACGGGTCCGGTCGGTGGCTTGTTCTCTTCATGACTTCCCTCGTCATCGGGCACCTCTCCTCGCGTTCAGCTGCGCAGGTCCTCCAGTATCCGGGCCCCACCGGAGTGCCTACTGCCCGGGAAGTCGGCCCGGTCACGGGGAACGCGTGGAAACGGTTCTTGACGTTCACATTGACTTAACCGGTTCCGTACACGAAATTGTGCTGCGGAAGCGGGCCGCCCGGAAGTCGGCGCGCCCCATCGAGGCAGGAGCAGCAGATGAGACGTATACGAGCCGCCGTCGCGACAGGGGCCCTCCTCGCCGCCTGTGCCGCACTCCTCGGCGCCGCCCCGCCGGCGCCGGCCGCCGACTCGCCGGGCTTCCGGATCCGGGACGGGCGGCTCCTCGACGCCACCGGCCGGGACTTCGTGATGCGCGGCGTCAACCACGCGCACACCTGGTATCCGGACACGACCGACAAGGCGCTGAAGGACATCAAGGCCAAGGGTGCCAACACGGTGCGTGTGGTGCTCGGCACCGGGGACCAGTGGGCCAGGAACGACACCGCCGACGTCGCCCGGGTCGTGTCCGAGTGCAAGAAGAACCGGCTGATCTGCGTCCTGGAGGCCCATGACACGACCGGGTACGGCGAGGCGGGCGCCGCGGTGCCCCTGTCCAGGGCCGTCGACTACTGGCTCGGCGTCAAGGACGCCCTCGTGGGCCAGGAGAAGTACGTCCTGGTCAACATAGGCAACGAGCCGTACGGCAACACCGGCTACGCCGCCTGGACCGACGACACCAAGAAGGCCGTCGGCCGGCTGCGGGCCGCGGGTCTGGACCACACCCTGATGGTCGACGCCCCCAACTGGGGCCAGGACTGGGCCTTCACCATGCGCGACAACGCCGCCGGTGTGCTGGCAGCCGATCCCGACCACAACATCCTGTTCGACATCCACATGTACGGCGTCTTCGACACCCCGGCCGAGGTCAGCTCCTACCTCAACCGGTTCGCCGCCGCCAAACTGCCCCTCGTGGTCGGTGAGTTCGGCGACATGCACTCCGACGGGAACCCCGACGAGGACGCCATCATGGCGAGCGCCCAGTCCCTCGGCATCGGCTACCTGGGATGGTCCTGGAGCGGCAACGGCAGCGGGATGGAGTACCTCGACCTGGTGCGGGACTTCGACGCGAGCCGGCCGACGGCCTGGGGCAGGCGCCTGTTCGAGGGGGCCGACGGCATCAGGGCCACCGCCAAGGAGGCCGGCGTCTTCGGCGGGACGGACCCCGGGCAGGGCTCCTGCGCGGTCTCCTACCGCCTGAGCGACTGGGGCAGCACGTTCAACGCCGACATCACCATCCGCAACACCTCCGGCCAGAGGATCGACGGCTGGCAGCTCGCCTTCGCCTTCTCCGGACAGCAGAAGATCAACTCCGTGTGGAACGCGAAGGCCGTCCAGAGCGGCGCCGACGTCCGGGCCACCCCCGAGTCCTGGACCCACTCCATCCCCGCGAACGGCACGGTGAGCTTCGGGTTCAACGGCTCCTCCACGGGCGCGAACACGCCGCCGAAGGCCTTCACCCTCGACGGCAAGGCCTGCACCACGGCCTGAACCGGCCCCCCGGCCGGATGAGCGCACCTCGGCGGCGGACCGGTAAGGTCGGCCGCCGAGGCACGGAACCGGTACAGCGGGAGGGCGCATGAAACGGCCGACGATCACGGACATCGCGCGCCGGGCGGGAGTCTCCAAAGTCGCGGTCTCCTACGCGCTCAACGACCAGCCGGGCGTCTCCGAGCAGACCCGCGCCCGCATCAAGGCGATCGCCCAGGAGGTCGGCTGGCGGCCCAGCAGCGCCGCCCGCGCCCTGAACGGCGCCCGGGCCCGCGCCGTGGGCCTGGCCCTGTGCCGGCCCCCTCGCACCCTCAGCGTCGAGCCGTTCTTCATGGAGCTGATCGGCGGCATCGAGGCCGAACTCGCCCCCCGCTCCATCGCGTTGATGCTCCAGACCGTCACCAGCCACGACGACGAGATCGAGCTGTACCGGCGCTGGTGGGGCGAGGGCCGCGTGGACGGCGCGCTCCTGGTGGACCTGTACGGCGACGACGCCCGCGGCCCCGCTCTCACGGCGATGGACCTGCCCGCGGTGGCGCTGGGCCCGCCGGGGGCGGCCGGGGGCGTGCCCGTCGTGTGGTCCGACGACGGAGCCAGCGTCCGGGAGACGGTCGCGTATCTGGCGGCGCTGGGGCACCGCGGCATCGCGCGGGTGGCGGGGTCCGCCCGGCTCGCGCACACCGCCGTCCGGGACGCCGCGTTCGCGGCGAGCTGCCGCGAGGCGGGCTTGCCCGAGCCCGTCGTGGTGCACACCGACTACTCCGGCGAGGGCGGGGCGCGGGCGACCCGCGGGCTGCTCATCGGCCGGGAGCGGCCCACCGCGATCGTCTACGACAACGACATCATGGCGGTCGCCGGTCTGTCCGTGGCGCAGGAGCTGAGCCTGGACGTGCCGGGCGACCTGTCCCTGGTGGCGTGGGACGACTCGCCGTTCACCCGGGCGGTTCGCCCGCAGCTCACCGCGCTGACCCGGGACATCGCGGAGTACGGGGCCTGCGCCGCGCGGACCTTGCTCGCCGCCGTCGCCCAGGAGCCGGTCCGGGACCAACAGGTGCCCGCCGCCCGGCTGGTGCCCCGCGCGAGCACCGGCCCGCCCCGCTCCCGCTGAGGCGCGCCGGTGGTGGGCCGAGGGTTCAGCTCCGCGGGGCGCGCGGCGCGCTCGTCGACGCCCGGGGGGTGAGGGACGGGGTCCGCACGGGGTGCGGCCGCACCTCGCGGCCGGCGATGACCGCGAACAGTTCGCGGGCGACCTCGGCGCCGAAGCCGTGCACGTCGTGGCTCATCGCCGACAGCGTCGGGTGGGTCAGGCGGCACAGTTGGGAGTCGTCCCAGGCGAGCAGGGACAGGTCGGCCGGGACCGCGACGCCCATCTCGGCGGCGACGCCGAGCCCGGCCACCGCCATGATGTCGTTGTCGTAGACGATGGCGGTGGGCCGCTCGGGCCGCAGCAGCAGCGAGCGTGTCGCACGGGCTCCGTCCTCGCCGGCGAAGCCCGTCGTCATCTGTGTGCCGGGGCCCAGGCCGAGCTGGTGCAGGGTGTCCTGGAAGGCCCGTTCCCGGATGGCGCTGTGTCCCAGGCCGGGCGGGCCGCCGACGCGGGCGATGTGCCGGTGGCCGAGGGCGGCGAGGTAGCGCACCGCCTCGGCCATCGCGGTGGCGTCGTCCGTCCACAGCGACGGAATGCCGCCGGTCAGGTCCGGGTGCCCGACCGCCACCGCGGGGATGCCGAGCCGCCGGAGCGGTTCGACCCGCGGGTCGTCCCGGTGGAAGTCCACCAGGACGGACCCGCCGATCTGCCGTTCGCGCCACCAGGCCTCCTGGAGGGCGATCTCCTCGTCCAGACCGCTGACCAGTCGGAGCAGCAGGGAGCAGGACCGTTCGGCGAGGACGCTCTCGATGCCGGAGATGAACTCCATGTAGAAGGGTTCGAGGCCGAGCAGTCTGGCCGGCCGGCACAGGGCGAGGCCGATCGTGTCGATGCGCTGGGTCGATAGGCTGCGGGCGGAGGAGTTGGGTGCCCAGCCCAACTCCCGGGCGGCGGCGAAGATGCGTTCCCGGGTGCTTTCGGCAAGGCCGGGTCGGTGGTTGAAGGCGATCGACACCGCCCCTTTGGACACGCCGGCGGCGGCCGCGACGTCCTTGATGGTGACGCGTTGGGTGGGGGCACTCACGCCGGTTCCACGCAGAAGAGTGCCTTGCGGAAGGTGTTGGCGCCCGCGCCGTCCGCGCCATGGACGCGGATGCGGGTGCGCTCCCCCGGCAGGAGGGTGATCAGGCCGCGGTCGGCGCTCGCGTGGGGGGCGACGCGGTCGGGCTGGAGCAGCAGGTCGCGGACGAGGGTGTGGGCGCTCACCACGACGTCGACGGTGTTCTGGTCCTGGCCGACGGTCTCCACGGCGATGTCGAGTCGCGGCGTCGGGTATTCGAACTCCTTGTCGCGTACGGGCAGATGGAGGGCGCGCAGCCCGTCGGCGTCGGCGACCAGGTACTCCTTGGTGCTGCCGGGCGCGGGCGTCACCTCGGACGGGGCGGGCAGCCGCAAAACGGTCCGGGCGGGCGCGGTGAGTCGCAGCGAGGTGCGGGCGGTGAGGGTGCCGTCGGCCCGCATCAGCCGCAGGGTGACCTCGGTCGTCCACGGTTCGGCGCTCTGGTTGGCGAGGACGACGTCGGGGCCGTCGGTGCCCGGCTGGAGGGTGAGGAGCCGGTCGGCGTAGACGCGGCGCAGTTCGTGGTGGAGGGGTTTGAGGCGGCCGTCGCCGTCGATCGCGGACCAGGAGCTGACCGGCCAGCAGTCGTTGATCTGCCAGACGATCGTGCCGGCGCAGCGCGGCCAGTTCGCGCGCCAGTGTTCGATGCCGGTGGCGACGGCGCGGGCCTGGACGACCTGGGTCAGGTAGTGCCAGCGGTCGAAGTCGCCCTCGGGCGGGGCGAAGTGGCGTTCGAGGCCGCGCCGCAGTTTGGCGTTGCCGTCCTCGGCCTTTTGGTGGTGGAGCATCCCGGGGGAATCGGGGGCGAGGCTTTCGCCGGGCAGGGCGCGGCGCAGCGTGGCCAGTGCGGGGGGTGCCTGCCAGCCGAACTCGGAGACAAAGCGCGGCACGTTCGCCAGGTACTCGGTGTAGTCCTGTCTGTTCCACACCTCCCAGGAGTGGTACGTGCCGTGGTCGGGGTCGTTGGGGTGGTGTGCCCAGGAGCCGGACCAGGGGCTGCCCGCGCTGTAGGCCCGGGTGGGGTCCAGCTCCGCGACCACGCGCGGCAGGAGGCCCAGGTAATAGCCCTCCCCCCAGGAGTCTCCCGCGAGGGGTTCCTCCCACTGCCAGTCGCGAAAGCCCCACAGGTTCTCGTTGTTGCCGTTCCACAGGACCAGGGAGGGGTGCGGCATGAGGCGTACGACGTTCTCGCGGGCCTCGGCCTCGACCTCGCCGCGCAGCGGCTGCTCCTCCGGGTAGGCGGCGCAGGCGAACAGGAAGTCCTGCCAGACCATGAGGCCGAGTTCGTCGCAGGCGTCGTAGAAGGCGTCGTCCTCGTAGATGCCGCCGCCCCAGACGCGTACGAGGTCGGCATTGGCGTCGGCGGTCTGCCGCAGGCGGGTGCGGTAGCGCTCGGGGGTGATGCGGGAGGGCAGTACGTCATCGGGGATCCAGTTCACACCGCGTACGAAGATCCGCTCGCCGTTGACGACGAACGTGAAGCCGGTGCCGTGCTCGTCGGGGCTCCGGTCGATCTCGACGGTGCGAAAGCCGATCCGCCGCCGCCAGGCGTCCAAGGCGACGCCCTCGTCCTCCAGCGTCAACTCGACGTCGTAGAGCGGTTGTTCGCCGTGCCCGCGAGGCCACCAGAGCCGGGCGTCCGGTACGTCGAGCACCAGCGTGAGGTGATCGCCGGTGGTCTCGGCGCGCGCCTGGACCCCGGCGACCGTGGTGTGCGCGACGAGCGGCCGCCCCGTGCCCGTGGCGGTGCGTTCGAGGTCGACGCGCAACTCCACGCGTCCGCGGGTTCCCGCCACGGTGACCAGCGGCCGTACCCGGGCGATGCGCGCCGTCGACCACCGCTCGATCCGCACCGGGCGCCACATGCCGGCCGTCACCACGGTCGGCCCCCAGTCCCAGCCGAAGGAGCAGGCCATCTTGCGGATGTACTGGAACGGCTCCGGGTAGACGTTCGGCCGCTCCCCGGTCGTTTCGCGGACGGCGGCGGCCTCCTCGTAGGCGGAGGCGAACGTGACGCGCAGCTCGCCGGCGCGGCCGGTGACGTCGAAGCGGTAGGAGCGGTGCATGTTGCGCGTGCGCCCCAGCTCCGCACCGTCCAGGGTGATGTGGGCGGCGGTGTCCAGGCCGTCGAAGACCAGGTCGGCGCGTTCGTGCGGCGCCGGGCCCTCTTGGGGGGCGGCCAGGGAGCGCGTGTAGGTCCAGGAGCGCCGGCCCACCCAGGCCACGTCCAGTTCGTTCGTGCCGAGAAAGGGGTCGGGGATGAGGCCCGCGGCGAGGAGATCGGTGTGGACACAGCCCGGGACCCGGGCTTCGAGGAGTGCTCCCTCGTGGCTGAGGCTCCAGCCTTCCGTCAGCTGGACGACGTCCTTCATCAGCGGCTCCCATCGGACGGGCTCACGCCCTGATCGTGTGCAACGCGCATCAACCTAGCCCGCCGGTGGTTAACCGGTCCAGTAGCCGAAGTCGATCAGAGCGGCGCCGTTCGCCCCTTGCCCGAGAAGCTCGGGCGGAGGTCCGGCTCCGACACGGGTAACGATTGGGTATCACGGCGGAAATCGTAGCTTTACCGGTTCACGACGGGCTGACATAGTGCGGGTCAGCCGCTGGGGCCCGAGCCGTAACCCTTGAAAGGAGTTGGGCACATGAGAAGGAAGCCGCTGAGCGCCGCGCTGCTTGCCACCGCGCTGCTGACCGTCGCGGGGTGTGGCGGAGGGGGGTCGGCCACGGGGGAAGCGGCCACCAAGCCGTCCGATCCCGCGAAGGTGGAGGGCACGATCACGGTGCTGACCCACCGCACCGACCTCGTGCAGGACGGCACGATGAAGAAGTACGCCGCCGAGTTCAAGAAGACCTACCCCAAGGTCTCGGTGAAGTTCCAGGGCATCACCGACTACGAGGGGGAGGTGAAGATCCGCATGAACACCGAGAACTACGGTGACGTGCTGCTGATCCCCGCGGTGATCTCCAAGGGCGACTACCCGAAGTTCTTCGCCCCGCTGGGCGACACGAAGGACATGGCCCGCCGCTACCGCTTCACCGGCAAGAGCGACGTGCGCGGAAAGACGTACGGCATCGCCAACCTCGGCACCGTGAACGGGCTCGTCTACAACAAGGCGGTGTGGAAGCGGGCCGGCGTCACCGACTGGCCCACCACCCCGGCCGAATTCCTCGCCGACCTGAAGCGGATCAAGGAAAAGACCGGTGCGACGCCGTACTACACCAACTTCAAGGACGGCTGGCCGCTGAGCAGCCCGTGGACCAACAGCGTCGGCTCGGTCAGCTGTGACGCGAAGGCGTCCGACGCGCTCGCCACGTCCGACAAGCCGTGGGCCAAGGGCAGTGAGCTCAACGTCATCGACACCCTGCTCCACGACATCGTGCACGACGGGCTGTCCGAGAAGGACCCCTCCACGACCAACTGGGAGACGTCCAAGACGGACCTCGCCAAGGGGAAGATCAGCAGCATGCTGCTGGGCTCCTGGGCCGTGCACCAGATGCGTGACGCGGCGACCAAGGCCGGCCGGAACCCCGACGACATCGGCTTCATGCCCTTCCCGGCCCAGAAGGACGGGAAGTTCTGCGCCACGATGCTCTCCGACTACCAGCTGGCGGTGAACGCGCACTCGGACAACAAGAGCGCCGCCCGCGCCTGGATCGACTGGTTCACCGAGGAGTCCGGCTTCGCCGCGAAGGAGGGCGGGGTCCCGGCCCTGACCTCGATGAGCTTCCCCGACGTCCTCAAGCCGTACCAGGACAACGATGTCAAGCTGATCGAACGGTCCGAGGCGAAGACGGAGCGGGTCAACGCCATCGACAACGCCTCCGAGATCGGTCTGGCCAAGCCCGACTACCGCCAGAAGCTGATCGACATCGCCCGGGGCGCCCAGCAGGGGACCCTGCGGGGCTACTTCGACGATCTCGACAAGCGCTGGGCCGAAGCGTCCGCGACCGCCGGCGGCTGACCCGGACCCGGGCCGGGGCCTCGCACCGTTCACGGCGCGGGGCCCCGCGTCCGCACCACGCTCGCCGCGGATCACGAAAGGCCCCCTCGACATGACCGACACCGACACCACCAAAGCGCCGCCGCCCACCCGGCGGGCCGCGCCGGCCGTCCGCCGCTCCCCGCGCGCGGTGGCGCCCGCCCGCTCCTGGCGCGAGCACCCGTTGCGCAGGATCACCCCCTGGCTGTTCCTGCTCACGCCGCTGGCGCTGCTGATCACGTTCACCTACGTCCCCGTGGGCAACATGATCTATTACAGCTTCACGGACTGGGACGGCGTCAGCCCCGAACGGAACTACACCGGCCTGGACAACTACCGGCAGCTGTTCACCCGGCCCGAACTGTTCCGGGTGTTCTTCGTCAGCTTCTACTATCTGGCCGCCTCGGCCGTGCAGATCGTCATCGCCCTGTACTTCGCCACGGTCCTCAGCTTCGACCTGCGCTTCCGCAATCTGTTCAAGGGGATCCTCTTCTTCCCCTACCTGGTCAACGGCGTCGCCATCGGCTTCGTCTTCCTCTACTTCTTCCAGGACGGCGGCACCCTCGACGCGCTCCTGGCCTGGTTCGGGGCCGGTGGCGACCACGCCTGGCTCGGCGATCCCGAGTCCGCCAACACCTCGCTCGCCGGTGTCTCGGTCTGGCGCTTCACCGGGCTGAACTTCGTCCTCTTCCTCGGCGCGATCCAGTCCGTCCCGGGCGAGCTGTACGAGGCGGCGCAGCTGGACGGCGCGAGCCGCTGGCAGCAGTTCCGGCACATCATCGCGCCGAGCATCCGTCCCGTGCTGAGCCTCAGCGTCATCCTGGCCATCTCCGGCTCGCTGGCCGTCTTCGAGATCCCGTACATCATGACCGGCGGGGCCACCGGCACCTCGACGTTCGTCATCCAGACGGTGAAGCTCGCCTTCCAGTTCAACAAGACGGGGCTGGCATCGGCCTGCGCCGTCGTGCTGCTCCTGATCATCCTGGTGATCACCTGGATACAGCGGCGGCTCGTGCCCGACGACAAGGTGGACCTCGTATGACCACGCTCACCTCCGCCGAGCGGACCTCGCCCCGGAACAGGCGGCCCCGCATCGGAACGGCACTGACCTACCTGTCGTTGGTCGTCGCCGCGCTGGTGGTCCTGATCCCGCTCGTCGTCGTCTTCCTCACCTCGCTGAAGTCCTCCCGCGAGGTGAGCGACGGCGGGGCCCTCGCCCTGCCGCGCGACTGGCTGAACTTCTCCAACTACGCGACCGCGTTCCGTGACGGGCACATGCTCGCCGCCTTCGGGAACACCGCGTTCATCCTGGTGTTCTCGATCACCGGCACCGTGCTCATCGGCTCGATGACGGCGTACGCGATCGACCGCTTCGAGTTCCGCCTGAAGAAGACCGTGTTGGCGCTGTTCCTGATCGCCACCCTGGTCCCCGGTGTGACGACGCAGGTGGCCACCTTCCAAGTGGTCAACAGCTTCGGCCTGGTGGACACCCGGTGGGCGCCGATCCTGCTCTACATGGGCACCGACATCGTGTCGATCTACATCTTCGTGCAGTTCATCCGCGGCATCCCGACCTCGCTGGACGAGGCGGCCCGGCTCGACGGCGCGAACACCTTCACCATCTACCGCAAGATCATTCTGCCGTTGCTCAAGCCGGCCATCGCCACGGTCGTCATCGTCAAGGGCATCACGACGTACAACGACTTCTACATCCCGTTCCTCTACATGCCCTCCGAGGACAAGGGGACCATCTCCACGGCCCTGTTCCGCTTCAAGGGCCCTTTCGGCGCGCACTGGGAGAACATCTCGGCGGGAGCGATCCTGGTCATCGTGCCGACGCTGCTCGTCTTCCTCTTCCTGCAGCGTTACATCTACAACGGCTTCGCCCAGGGGGCCACCAAGTAGCCGGTGAGCCGGGCTGCCGGGTGGCCGGGTTGCCGGGTTGCCGGGTTGCCGGGCGTGGGTGCCCGCGGTCCGCCGCCGCGGGCACCACCTACCGCCTACCACCTACCGCCTACCGCCTGGCGGCGGTCTGGTGGACGGGCCTCACTTCAGGTGCCGGTCGAAGAACCGGTTCCCGTCCTCCACCTCGAACCACGGGGTACCGGTGTGTCCGCCCAGGTTGGCGTGGAGCGTCTTCTCCTTGGTGCCGAAGGCGTCGAACAGGTCCAGTGCCCGCTGCCGGGGGTTGCCCTCGTCGTCCCACTGCAGCAGGAACAGCAGCGGGACGGTGACCTGCCGGGCCTGCGCGCGCTGGGCACGGGGCACGTAGCCCCCGGCGAAGAAGCCGGCGGCGGCGATACGCGGCTCGGTCACCGCCAGCCGGATGCCGAGGGCGGTCCAGCCCGAGTAGCCGACCGGGCCGCCGATCCCGGGCAGCGCCAGGAGTGCGTCCAGGGTGGCCCACCACTCCGGGGCCGCCATTTCTACCAGCGGGCCGATGAAGGACTCGAAGATCTCGTCGACCGGCTCACCGGCCCGCATCGCCCGGCGCAGCTCGGCGCGGGCCCGTTCGTCGGCGGCGGTACGGGGCCGGTCGCCGCATCCGGGGGCGTCGATGGTGGCCACGGCGTAGCCGTACGCGGCGGACCGGCGGGCCCGGGCCACCAGCCGGGGGTCCCCCTTGGGCAGGCCGTTGTTGTGGGCCATCAGGATCAGCGGGGCCGGTTCCGGGGAGGCGGGGGTCCACAGGGTGCCGGGGGTCTCGCCGAGGGTGAACTCGCGTTCGACGGTGCCGTCGTCGAGGCGCTGTTCGGAAGTGAATCGCATGGTCGTGCCTTTCGGGAGTGCTCGTGAACGGCGCTCCCGGACGACCTACCGCCCGACCGTGACCCCGGAGGGGAGCACCCATGTCGTTACATCGCTCACGGGTACCACCTCCTCGTCCTCACGCACGGCCTGCCGGAAAAGTAGCAGCGGCCGCCGGGGCCCGCCAACGGGTTATCGCGGGCCCTCGTCGCTGACCGAGCGAAGTACGTGCGGGGCCCGCGCGACTTGCCCCCGACTCCTGGCGTGGCCGGCGGCCGCCGTGGTTGTCTCGGGGTCCGCAGAGGTAGGGGGCGCGTGTGGACGCGGCGGGAAGCATGGCGTTATCGGCCGTACAAGTAGTGACGGCCATCGCGGCAGGGGCCGGGACCGAGGCGGGCCGGGCGTTGGGGGACGTGGTCCGAGCGCGGCTGGGGACCTCGGGCGAGGGCCGGGCCGCGCTGGCCCGGGTGAGTGCCGACCCGACGGACCCGGTGGCGGCACAGGGTCTCCAGGAGGCGATCCGGGAGGCTTTGGCTGCCGACCCCGAGTTCAGGGGCCGGGTGGCGGCGGCGTTGGCAGGGCCGGCTCCGGCCGCTCCCCCCGCCGGTACGAGCAACCATTCGTACAAGGACAGCATCGTCATCGGTAGCGGCAGCAGGATACGGCGGAGCCAGATCTCGCTGGGCCCGCTGACGATCAACAACTCCCGCAGCGCTCGCGCGTACCTGACCGCGGGTGGCGCGCTGCTGCTCGCGCTGCTGACCCTGGCCGTGTACGGCGGGACGCAGATCATCACCGGTGACGAGCTTCCCGAGTCCTCCGACGGTACATCGCCCCGAAGTTCCCGCACGGCGGCGTCCTCCGCCCCCTTGGCACCGTCACCCTCCGGTGGCGCGTCCGCTCCGGAAGTACGCGATCCGGCCGCGGCGAAGCGTATATTCCCCGGCCCGGAGAGCCTGCCGGAGGGCTGGGCTTTCACCGACGGCTCGCCGAAGAAGGACACGTGCCCCGACAACCGTGTGGGCGTGGAGGAGGACGAGACACTCCACTACATCTGCAAGGGCTCACTGCTTGATCTGACAGCGTGGTACGCCCCGGAAGCCTCAGCCGGTTTCGACCGGGTTCTCATCGAGGTCGTGACCTACTCCAGCCGGCGCGCCGCCGTTCAGGGATACCTCGGCCAGAAGGCGGAGTTGGCCAACAACCCGCCTGATGGCGTGACAGTGGAATCGCTGCCCTCCTCCTGCGATCGTTCGGCCTTCTTCAGCGCGTCCTATACCGGAGTCCTCGACGGAGTGGACAGATCGGAGGCACGCAGTGTTGTCCACTGCGGGACCGTCATGTTCAGCATCCGCCTCCACAACGACCACGGACGCAGTGTCGATCTCGACACGCTCGGCGCCCTCAGCAAGACGGTCGCCGCCCGTACCCGGCAGACGCTGAACGGCGAGACCCCTACCGCTGCCTTCGGCTCTTCCTGAACTCTTCGGTACGGGGGAACACACCTGCGAGCCGAGCAGACGGAGTGGTGAGGCACCGTCGGTTCCGGCGGGGGACGGACGTCGCGTAAACACGGGGGCGGTTCCGTTACCTCGATCAGGTGAAGAAGGGCTGCTCCATGCGTCGGATGCCGGAGGCCGGGCACGTGCAGGCGACAGATCGTTATTCGCAGGAGGTTTCGTGTCCTTGCCGCAGCACGTCTGCACTCTCAGCGGTATCCCTCGGAGCGCGGGTGAGGCGCGTGACGCTCTGGTCGCCTTCCTCGACGGTGCGGACGAGTACACGCCGTCCAGGCGCATGGACGCCCTCCTCGCCCTCTCGGAGCTGGTCGCGGACGCCGAACAGAACTCGGCCGGAATCCGGAACCTCACTGTCCGCACCTACCAGAACACCCTGGAGCTGACGCTCGAATACCGGCCCGGAGCGCGCACCGCGCCGCATGCGGGCCTCGGCTGGAACATCGTGAGCGCGGTCGCCCGCGCCGTCACGCTCACCACCCCACGGGACACGGGCGGCCGCGCCCGCGTCCTCATGGACCTGGCGTGACCGGTCGACGCCGCTGCCGTGGACCTGGCGTGACCGGTCGACGCCACTGCCGCCCTCAGCGCGCGGGAGGGCGGAGGCTCGGTCAGCGGACCACCCGCCACGTCAGTGAGTCGGTCAGCAGGCGGCGCAGGGCCGGGTCGCGGACCGCGTCGGTGTGGTCGGTGGCGCGGACCGAGAGCGTGTGCTCCCGGCCGTCCGCCGGGACGCCCAGGGCGCGAGGGCTGACCGTGCTGTCGCCCCTGGCGTGCCGCACCTCGCGGCCGTCGACGGACCAGCGCGGCCGGATGCCCTCCGCGACCCGCACGGAGACCTTCGCGTCGCGCCGGACCACGCGGTCCGTCGGGGTGAGGGCGGTGACGACGGACGCGTGCCGGTGGAAGCCGGCGATCATCGCCTCGCGGCCGGGGAGGTTGAACTCGCGGCCGAGCGTACGCATGATCGAGTTGGTGGTGGGGCGGTAGAGGCCGCGCGGATAGTAGCCGCCGCCCTCGTACGCGCCGACCGTGCCGCCGTCCGGGGAGGTCCGGCCGATCCAGCGGTACCACTTCTTCTTCTGCGCGGTCAGCTGCGCCGCCTTCAGTTTGCTGATGTTCGACTCCCACGGCTCGGCGCCGGTGTAGGTGCCGTACTCGTCGTACCAGTACTCGTCGGCCAGCTTCCCCAGGGAGTGCCCGGTCTCGTGGACGACGACCTGGTCGGACTGGGCGTTGTCGGAGGAGGCCGTCGCGATGCCGTCGTAGCCCGACGGGGAGGTGATGTCGTTGTAGCCCGCCCCGCCGTACTTGGTGGAGTTGGCGAGGACGATCACCAGATCGGGGTCGGCGGCCTTCTTCGCGTATGCCTCGACCTTGGCGGTGTCGACGCACAGCAGGCGCTCGATGCCGTCGCAGAAGAACGCCGAGCCGAGCGCGGTGTCCTTCACGGTGCCGCTCGTCGGGTCGCCGGAGACGCCGGACTGCCGGGAGACCGCGTCGACCGCCCAGACGTTGAACAGGCCCTTGTACGAGGCGTACGGCTCGACGGCGGAGACCTTCGCCCACTTGGCGCGCACGTCGGCGTGGAAGTCGGCCTGCTGGGTGGCGGTGTAGCCGTCGCCGATGAAGACGACGTCCAGCTTGGCGGCTGTCGGCCCGGCCTGGACGATCGGCACGACGTCGCCGTCGGCCTGGATTGTGGCGCGCTCCCTCGCGGTGAGCGGGGCGGGCGCCGGGATCCCGGTGTGCCGGGGGTGGGCGCCGGGGCCGGTGAAGTACTCGACGCGCTGGGCGCGCCGGTCCTGCGGGTCCGGGTCCGCCGCGGCGGCGGGTCCGGCCGGGGCGGTGGCGGCGAGCGCCGCGGTCAGGGCGGTGCCGGTGGCGAGGGCGGCGCGCAGCGTCGCGCGTCTGGCACGGCCGGATATTCGGTGCGTGGGGGGCATGGGCGTCCTTCCGAAGTCCGCGATATAAATGGCGGGTTAAGCGGGGTTAAGGCGCGGCTCAACGTAGAGGTTCCTGAGGTTCCAGGCAATGGGTGTGCGTGAAGATGCGACAAGTTGCCTGTGCGGTAAGGGCGTTCGGGGCGCCCTCCGGTCCGGATGCGGGGAGAAGTCAGTGGTGGCGCAGAACAGTTCCGGTGGCGTACGGCCCGACGACCCGGCCGAGATCGGGCGGCGCGTCCTGCGTCTGCGCGGCGAACGCGGCCTCACACAGCGGCAGTTGGCGGAGCCCGCCTACACACCCGCGTACGTCTCCACCCTGGAGGCGGGCAAGGTGCGGCCCTCCGAGGCCGCGCTGCGGCACCTCGCGGAGCGCCTCGGTGTGAGTCACGAGGAGCTGGCCACGGGCCGCCCCGCCCACCTCGCCGCCGGACTGCGGCTGCGGCTGACCGACGCGCGGCGCGCCCTGGCCACCGGCGCACCCGAGGACGCGGCCACGCTCTTCCGGGAGCTCCACGAGGAGGCGGTCGGACACGCGCTCGGCGAGGAGCAGGCCGCCGCGCTGCTCGGTCTCGGCGACTGCCTGCTGGAGTCGGGCGAACTGACGGACGCCCGCGACTGTTTCGCCTCCGCCGAACGGCTCCTCGCGGACCAGCCGCTGCCCCGCCGGGTCCCCGCCATCCGGGGGCGCGCCACCGCCCATCTGCTCACCGGTGAGCTGCGGTACGCCTGTTACCTCCTGGAGAGCACCCTCGACGAGCTCGACGCGGCGGGGTTGCACGATCCGGAGGCGCTGCTGCTCCTGTACACCGCGTCCATCGCCCCCTACATGGACATGGGGGCGCACGCCAGGGCCGCGCAGGCCGCCGAACTGGCGCTCGCGCTCGCCCCGCGCGTGAGCGACCCGGCGCTGGTCGCGGGCATGCATCGCGGGGTCGCCCGTACGCTCATCGCGGAGGGCCGCATCGCCGAGGCCGACGCGTCGCTCGCCAAGGCCCAGGAGCTCTACCGCCAGCTGCACATCCGCACCGAACTCGCCCACTGCCACTGGATGCGCGGGTACGTCCACGCCCAGGACGGCGACCTGGAGCACGCCGAGAGCGAGCTGCGCACGGCCCGGGCCATCCTCGCCTCCAAGCGGGCCGCGCTCTTCACCGAGCAGGTGGAGGTGGAACTGGCGGACGTGCTGCGGCGGCTCGGCAGGACCGCCGAGGCGGAGGCGCTGCTGCGGCCCCTGCTGGCCTCCGGTGCCGAAACGGGCGGGACGGCGGAGACGGGCAAGGCGGCGGAGACGGACCGGGCGGGCGGAACGGACCGGGCGGACGCCGCGGGTGCGGTGGGGCGGCCGGACAGGGCGCCGGGGGCGCTCGGGGCCGGGCGGGGCGCGGTGCACGCGGGCGGCGCGCACCGGCTGCTCGGTCTCATCGCCGAGGAACGGGGGGACACGGAGGACGCGGAGGAGCACTACTGCGCGGCGCTCTCCCTGCTCGAACGGTCGAGCGCGGCGGGGGATCTGGCGGACCTCTGCCGGCTCCTCGGGGATCTGTTGCGGCGTACCGGGCGGGTGGAGGCGGCCATGGACGCGTACCGCACGGGGCTCGGGCACCGGGCCGCGCCGGGCACCACCACGCTGGGGCCTGCGCCCGCCACGCCCCCGATGTCCCCGGCGTGGGGTGCGTACGGCTGACCCTTGCCCGCGCCCCTCGTCCCCCTCGTCGCTGCATCGAAGGATGTAGCCGCATCTCCTCCGCGGCTACGACTTCCTTGATCGCGAGGGCGCCGACGATAAAGGGGACGCCCCCCTGGCGTGACGGGGGGCGAGGCGGTTGTTCAGCGAGGAGAGATCCATGGCAGGCCTTCGTCCCGTTCCCTTCACTCCCCCGCGCACCTGTGCGCCGGCCCACGCTCTGGGTGGCGGGCTCGTCATGGGTGCGGCGCTGGGTGTCGGCACCGAGCTGGGCCCGGTGGCGGCCGACGCCCTCGGGGTGAGCGGCTTCCCGGCGAGGCTGTTGCCGGCCGTGCTGGTCAGCGCGGTGGCCGCGCCACTCGTGGTGCTCGCGGTCCACCGCCGGGGCGGTTCGCTCAGGGGCCTCGGGTTCGGCGGGGCGGGCGAGAACCTGCGGGGACTGCTCACGGGGGCCGGGGTGGTCGTGGCGTCGGCGGCGCTCGTGCTGGGCGCGGGGACGGCCGCCGGGATGCTGCGGTGGTCGCGCCCCGACCTGTGGACGCTCGCCGGGTATGTGGTGGCGAACGGTGTCGTCGCCCTGCTTCTGGAGGCGCTACCCGAGGAGACGACGCTGCGCGGTTACACGTGGACCGCGCTGCGGGGGCGGTTCGGCGGTCTGGGCGCGGCGCTGGGCACGACGGCCGTGTTCCTGGTCGTGCCCGGCTTCTCCACGGTCGTGGGGGCGGTGACCGCGCGCCTCGTCGGCCGCGAGGCCGGGCCGGTCGGGGCGGCGCCGGGCGGGCAGGACCCGGTCGGCTATCTGATCCTGCTGACGGTGTTCGGCCTGATGCTCGTCGCCGCCCGCTCAGCGGTGCGGCGCGCCCCGCTGAGTGTGTGCGTCGGCGCCCATCTGGCGTTCCTGACCGTCAACCGGGTCGTGTACGAGGGCCGAGGCCGAGGGGCGGGCTGGTACGCGGACCGCCTCTCCCCGGCAGCGGAACTCCTGGTCCTGGCCTATCTGTTGGTGGCCATGGCGGTGTTCCTGGTCCGGCGACGAGTGGTCCGGCGGCGCGAGCGCGAGCTCGAGCGCGGGCAGGGCGTCCCGGCCGGCCGGCGGGTCCCGCTCCGGTCCCGCTGATGCAGGCCGACGTTCGTGAAAAGCTGGCGTTCGTGAAGGCCAATCCTCGTGAAAGGCGGCGTTCCTGAAGGCCGGCGCGGGAGCCGGGTGACGGGGCCGGAGCCGGAGCCGACGGAACGGCCCTCAGGCCGTGTTCTCCTTGATGCGGCGCACGGCCGCCAGAGCACGGTCCGCGTGAGCGCTCATCCGCAGTTCGCTGCGGACCACCTCGGCGACGGTGCGGTCCGGAGCGATGACGAACGTCACGCGCTTGGTGGGCGCGAGGGAGAAACCGCGCGTCACGCCGAACCGGTCGCGCACCGCGCCCTCGGGATCCGAGAGCAGAGGAAAGCCGAGGGTGTGCCGCTTGCTGAACTCCCGCTGGCGTTCGACCCCGTCGGCGCTCACCCCCACCGGTCGCGCGCCGGCCGCGGCGAACTCCGCGGCCAGGTCCCGGAAGTGGCAGGCCTCGGCCGTGCAGCCGGGGGTGAGAGCGGCCGGGTAGAAGAACAGGACGACGGGGCCGTCCGCCAGCAGTTCGCGGAGCCGGCGGGGGGTGCCGGTCTCGTCCGGCAGCGTGAAGTCCGGGGCGGTGTCACCGACCGCCAAGCGGGCCGTCATGCCCGGCTTCCGTGCGACGTACGGATCATCGGCGACACGATGCCTCCTCGAGTGGCGGGAGCGAAACCCTACTCGACGGCGGGCGAGGGCTGTCCACGGGGCCCCGTCCCGGTCTCGGCAAACCGCCTCCCACCAGCCTTGATCTCCGGGAAAGCCCTCGTGCGATGCTGGGGCACACGCCCACGGACACCGAGAGAGCGACGGGGAGCACGGCATCGCGATGGCAGTGGCACGAAAGACAGCGAAGGGCGTCTGGGACCGGTTCTCGGCGTCCGACCCAGGACTCCTGCGCCTGATGGCGGGGTTGCGCACGGTCGGGGCGATTCTGCTCGCCCTCGCCGTGCTGGCGCTCCTCGGCACCCCGGTGCCGCATCTCGTCGCGGGCGCGATGACGGCGATGGTCGCCACGTTCGCGATCCAGGAGAAGGAGGTGCGCGGCCAGGCGATCACGCTGCTCCTCGGCCTGCCCGTGGCGCTCGCGGCGATATCCCTGGGAGCGCTCCTCAACTCCCGGGTGATCGCCGGTGACCTCTTCTTCGTGGCGCTGATCTTCGCGGCGGTGTACTCGCGCCGGTTCGGGGACCGGGGCACCGCGCTCGGGCTGATCGGCTTCCAGGTCTACTTCGTGTCGCTCTTCGTGAACGCGTCCGTGCCGGCCCTGCCGGAGCTGTACCTGACGCTGACGGTCGCGTTCGCCTGCAGCGCCGTCGCCCGGTTCGCGCTGGTGCCGGAGAGCCCCGAACGCACCCTGGCCCGGCTGCGCGAGGCCTTCCGGGCCCGCCTCGCGCAGCTCATAGCCCACCAGATCGACCTCCTCGACGCCGACACCGAGGACGTGGACAAGGTCCTGGTCGACCTGCGGCGCAGCACCGCCCGGCTGCACGAGGCCGCGCTCATGATCCAGGGCCGCCTCGAAGAGGGCACCAGCGACGCCTCGGCGGCGGCGCTGCTCCAGCGCAGGGTCGCCGACGCCGAGATCGCCGCGGAGCGCCTCGGCGTCCTGCTGTTGAACGCCCGCAGCGCCGAGCGCGTGGACACGCTCACGCTGCATCTGCCGAACGCGTCCGCGGCCATGCCGCCCCGTTCGCGGCTCGCCCAGGACGCGGGCACGGCGCTGCGCAGGGACCTGCGGGCCCTGCATCTGCTCGTGGTGCGCCTGGTCCCCGACGACCGGGGAACGGCGCTGCCGTATGTGCGCAACCGGCTGCTCGGCTACCGCGAGGAGCAGGGCCTGCCCCAGGGCTCACCGGCGATCCAGGACTGTTTCCGCGCGGTCGGTGAGACGGCGCGCGCCATCGTGGGCCTGCGGCTCGCGGTGGACGGGGCGCGGGACGAGGAGTACGACACGCCCGAAGCCGCGCGCTCGCGCGAGGAGTTCGAGGCGGAGGAGATCTCCATCTCCGGTGAGGCGGCGGAGGCGGAGGCGGCCGAGGAGCAGCCGCGCGGGTTGCGGCGTCCCACGACGAGGGCGGCCGTGCAGGTGTCGGTGGGTTCGGCGCTGGCCATCGTCGGCGGCGAGTTCCTGTCCGCGCAGCGCTGGTACTGGGCGGTCCTGACGTGCTGGGTCGTCTTCCTCAACACCGCGTCCACCGGCGAGATCCTCGTCAAGGGCTACCGGCGTCTGCTCGGCACGGTGCTCGGCGTGGTGGCCGGGGTGGCGCTGGCCGGGGCCGTCGGCGACCACACGTGGATCGCGTTCGCGCTGGTCCTCCTCTGCGTGTTCGGGATGTTCTTCACCGCGCCCCTGTCCTACGCCCTGATGTCGTTCTTCGTCACGGCGATGCTGGGCCTGCTCTACACGCTGCTCAACACCTACAGCCTCGACGTCCTCGTGCTGCGCGTCGAGGAGACCGCGCTGGGCGCGGCGTGCGGCATCATCGCCGCGGTGCTGGTGCTGCCGGTGCGTACGTCGCACCGTACCGACGAGGAACTGGGCACCGTCCTCGCGCGCCTGCGCGATGTGGTCGCGGCGGCGGTCGCGCAGCTCAGCGGCGGTCCCGCGATCGATCTCGTGGACTTGGCGCGGGACCTGGACACGGCGCTGGACGCCCTGCGCAGCTCCACGAAGCCGTTGACCCATCCGATCGCCCCGCTGCGGGCGCGGCGGCGCAACGCCCGCTATGTGGTGGCGCTCCTGGAGACCTGCGCCTATCACGCGCGGTCGCTGGCGGCGACGGCGGAGCTGGTGCCCGCGAGCAAGAGCGTGGCGGCCGACGCGCGGCTGGCGCTCGCGGGGCGGCGCATCACCCACAACATCGAGCTGATCGCCGCGCATGTGCGTGACGAGGAGAGCGACGGCGAGATCGAGTCGGGCGCCAGCATCGCCTCGATGCTGGACAGTGGCCGCCACGACGTGCTGCGCACCGGCTCGGTGGCGTTCCGTGTGCTGCGCCATCTGCAGCGCCTGGACGAGGGGATCGTGGGCCTGGCGCGCCCGCTGGGCGTCCCGCTGCCGATCCGCGAGGAGAAGCCGGCCGGCGCGCACGGCGCCGCGAAACGCTGAGGTCGCCTCCTGGCGCGAGGCCGCCCCGCCGCGTACGGGAGGGCCGCCGGGCCCCTCCCTATGCTGGACCCCTGCCCGTCGCGTCCCCTGACAGGAAGGTGGCTGCCGATGCCCGTGCCCGGTCTCCTCGCGGTCTTCGCCCATCCCGACGACGAGTCACTGATGGCGGGCGGCGTGCTCGCCCGGCACGCGGCGGCGGGGGCCCGGACCACGGTGGTGACCGCGACCTGGGCCGCGGGCACCCGGCGTGCGGCCGAGCTGGCCGAGGCGGTGCGGCTCCTCGGCGCCGGGGGGGCGGGGCGGGGGGGGGTCGGCCGCGGGGGTTCGGTGGAGCTCTAGTGTGAACTACAGGCCTATATGTGTGTGTGGGTGTT